>DASUPR010000297.1:0-12194 GCA_036281015.1 Pyrinomonadaceae bacterium | reverse complement strand
CTTCGATAAAAACACCGGCGCTTCGCAGCTTGGCCCATCAGGCATCTCGACGATCTGGCAGGGCTTCGGCGGCGTCTGTGAAACCAACGGCAACGGCGATCCGGTCGTGCTTTACGATCAGATTGCCGATCGCTGGCTCATTTCGCAGTTTGCCGGCACTTCCATTCCGACCGACGAATGCGTGGCCATCTCTGCGACCAGCGACGCCACCGGCGCGTATCATCGTTACGACTTCAATCTCGGTTCAAACTTCTTCGACTATCCGCACTTGAGCGTCTGGCCCGATGCTTATTACATGAGCATGAACGTATTCAACTCGCTGGGCACGGCGTTCCTTGGACCACAACCCTTTGCCTTCGATCGCGCGAAGATGCTCCAGGGACTTCCGGCGACTTTCGTCACCCCCGGCATCACTGGTGGACCACTTGAAGAAACTTATTTGCCCGCGGATCTCGACGGCTCGAACCTGCCGCCACCGGGGGCACCGGCGACGTTTATTCAATGGCCTGGAGGAGGCGCGTATCGCATCTTCCACTTCCATGCGGACTTTGTAACACCCGCGAACACGACGTTCACGCTGTTCGCGAGTACGCCCGCGGCAGGCTTTACACAACTTTGCCCGCTCACCCGATCGTGTGTACCGCAAGCCGGAACGACGTCGCGACTGGATGCAATCGCCGATCGTTTAATGTTCCGGACCACGTATCGCAACTTCGGCACTCATGAATCTGTCGTCGGCAATTACACCGTGAGCTCGAATGGTGTGGCCGGTATTCGCTGGTTTGAGTTGCGTAACGTCACCGCTGGTCCAGTGACGGTCGCGCAGGAGAGCACCTATCAACCGGACACGACCTGGCGCTGGATGGGCAGCGCGGCGATGGACCGCGACGGCAATCTGGCGATCGGTTACAGCGCGTCGAGTGCAACGATCTTTCCGGAGATTCGTTATGCGGGACGGCTTGCTACCGATCCGTTGAACGTTTTGGCACAGGCCGAAGCAACGCTCTTCGCGGGTACCGGAAGTCAGACAGGGACCGGCAGCCGTTGGGGCGACTACAGCGCTTTGACTGTCGATCCTGTCGATGACTGCACGTTCTGGTTTACCAGTGAGTATTACGCAGCGACGACGAGTTTCAACTGGCGCACGCGCATCGGATCGTTCAAGTTCCCGGGTTGTGGTGGTGCTCCGACTCCAACTCCGACGCCAACACCAACACCAACGCCATCACCATCACCAACTCCAACACCAACGCCATCACCGTCGCCAAGCCCTACGCCTACTCCGACACCTTCGCCGACTCCGATTCCGGTGCCGGCGGCTCCGACGAATCTGAACGGAGCGGCTGTATCGTCGAGTCAGGTCAATCTGGGGTGGGTGGATAATTCGAACAACGAACAGGGGTTCCGGATCGAGCGTTGCCAGAACAACAACTGCTCAAACTTTGTGCAGATCGCTCAGGTGGGCGCTAACGTTACCACCTTCTCGAATACCGGATTGGCAGGGAACAAGACCTATCGCTATCGCGTTCGCGCGTTCAATGCGACGGGTAACTCGGCGTACTCGAACATCATTACAGTTCGCACGCCGAAGTAGCTGAACAAGCCTCTGAGGTGGCCCATGTGGGCCACCTCAGAGCCACTTTATTGAACGGTGAACGTTATACGGTCGTCACTCTCCGACAGCTTCTTGTCCGCCGAGTTAAAAGCCTCAACCTTCCACTGATAACCACCCTTCTCCAGCGGCTTCGTGGCTTTGAATGTAGTGCCGTCGATACGTTGATTGACGTAGCGCGACTCGCTCAGGTGATTGTCGGGCGTGAGCGTGAGTTTGTAGTACGCGGCGTCCGGGTAAGCATCCCACGCGAACTCGACGTTCGGGTCGCTTACAGAAGAACCCGCTTTCGGATTAGTCAGCTTGAGATCTGCTTTGAATAAGTTAGTGGGATTGACGAACAGCGTCTTGTCGGCTTCGACGTTGTATTTCTGGGCGCCGATGCCAGCGATGCCGGTCGTTGCGAAAACATAACCATCAGTGTCGAAGATACGCACTGTCAGGCCTTGATATTCTTTCGGCGGCACGTTCGTGATTACGAAATCGCCGTCCTTGTCAGTCTTGGCGGTGTAGACCTGCCCGCCGCAGCCGCTCAAAAACCGGCTGAATGTTTCGCAGAGCCGCACGTCGATGTTCTCGACCGGTTTGCCGTTGTACAGCACCTTGCCCTGCACGTTGCCGGTTCCCGGCGCCGGTTTGATCTTTTCTATTTGATCGGTTTTTTCCGTGGAATTCGTGTTAGAACTGACGTCCCGTTTAGCGCAGCTCACAGTAAACAGAATTAACACGGATATTATTATCAATGGCTTGTTCATTCTGATTGTCCTCTCATGCCAAATACGCGATCGAAAAACGCAGCCGTCGCCGCGTTCACCTTCACCATGTTCGCGTGCAAAAAGAAATGATGCGTGTCGTCCGGAATTATTAGTTCTTCATAAGTCACGCCCGCTTTGTCCAAACGCCTCACCAGGTCTGTCGTCTGGCTGAAACGAACGTTGCGATCGTCGTCGCCGTGAATCAACAACACCGGCGACTTCCACGTGCTGATCGACGACACAGGCGAAGATTGCCACGCGACATCGAGCGCGCGCCCGGCATCGGGAATCTTCTCGTAACGATTCTCGAGCAACGGTGCGGCGCGTTCGGCCGTCCAGTTGTGTACGCCGTGAATATCGACGCCCGCGGCGAAGAGTTGTGAATCACGCGCCAACGCCAGCGCGGTTAGAAACCCGCCGTACGATCCGCCATAGATCCCGATTCGCTTCGGATCAACTTGTGGCAGCCGTTGCAAATACTCCGCGCCGGCCTTCACGTCCTGGTATTCCGACGCGCCGCGCGCGCCTGCATTCGGCGGCTGATGAAAGTCGTAACCGTAACCAATTCCCAAACGGAAGTTGACCGACAACACGACGTAGCCGCGGCTCGCCAGGTATTGGTTGAGCGCGTACGCGTTGGTGTAGTAGTCCGAATAATGCCAACCCAACAGCATCTGCCGCGGTGGACCACCGTGAACATAAATGATCGCCGGCTTCTTCGCTGCGCCACTCGCTGCTTCGAACAACTGCCCGTGAACGTCGAGGCCGTCAGGCGCTTTGTAAACAACCTTCTTCGGCGTCACTAAATTCGCCGCAGGAAAATCCGACGGGATACGATCTTCCGCGAGCAACTGCGACTTGCCGCCCCCGCTCGGCATCAGCGCCGGCAGCGGTGGACGCTGTGGCGTCGCGCTGATGTAGACGATGTGTTTCCCGTCGCCGGTTGTGAACGGCGTCCATTCGAGTCCCGTCCCCGGCGTCATGACGACCGGTTCGGCTTTATCCACCGGGACCTTCACGATGTGGCGGCGATCGATGTCATCAGCATCACTGCCCGCGTTTCCGGCAAACAGCATGTACTTGCGATCGGCGCTGATCGAAATGTACTCCGCCATGAAGTTGCCCGGAGTTAACAACAACGGCTCGCCGCCGTTTTCCACGATCGAATACAGGTGCGGCCAGCCGTCGAGATACGAAAGAAAAACGATCCGCCCCGCTGCGGCCCAGTGCAGGTTGGTGCCGCCGTGTGTTGTCGGCGGCGAACCTTTCAACGTGAACGGGCTTTTCCACAACTGTCGCGCTTCGCCGGTTGTTGCGTCAGCGGTCCAGATGGACCACGCTTGCGGACGTTGTTCGAGCACCGTTTCCGGCGCTCCACCAGTGCCGGGACGGCGCACAAAGGCGATCCGTTTTCCGTCAGGTGACCAGCGCGGACTCGAGTCGCGCGAAGTCGTCGGCGCGAGATAAAGAATGGGAGTCGAGTCGTTCGTGTAGATCCCGATGAACGAGTGATCGCCGCGGCCGGAGACAAATGCGAGACGCGACCCGTCAGGCGACCACTGAGGTGAACCCGCTTCGCCGCGCGCATAGAAGAGCCGTTTAGCTGCCACCGCGCCGTCTACGGGAACTGACCAGATGGCCCGCTCTTTCAAAAACACAACGCGATCGCCCTTCGGCGAAATAACAGGCTCGTCGCCCTCCGCGAGTAGCTTTGGTTCGCCGCCGGCAAACGGAACACTAAAAATTTGCACGCGCGGTTGCATCGCGCTCAACGCTGGATTCACACCCAGCGAGCTTTCCCAATTCGAACCGTGATCGCCGCCCCGAACATAGACCACGTATTTGCCGTCGCTCGAAATCGAAAGACTCGTCAGCTCCTGTCCGTCATCCGTTTGATAGTTGGTCAAGCGCCGTGCTTTGAAGTCTGGTCCGTCCGCTACCCAGACGTTGCGCGCGCCGCGTTCGTTGAAGGCCCACGCGATCCGCGAGCCACTGGACGAAGCTGTCAGATCGCTCGGAAACGGGTAGCCCTTAATCTGTTCGATCGTGAAGGACTGCGCGGAACTTGCCGCAACCGGGTGCGGTTGGGATACACTTACCGCGGTTCCGAAGGCTGCCAATACCAGCAACACAACAATCAACCTGTAACGTGGAGTGCGCATGACCAGTCTCCTTTTGAGCATAATCTGCGTAGTAGTCGCCGCGCCGTTTTTTCAGGCACAAGACGCAAGACAGACCTTCTGGCAGCAATTCAAAACCGCCGTGACGAATCGCGACGTGCCAACGGTCGCGCGGTTGTCGCGGTTTCCCATCGGCATGTCTTACGGCATACCAAGTGTCAAAACGAAAGCACAACTAGCGAAGCGTTTCCGGCAAGTCTTCAACGAACAGACCGATGCCGCAGCCTGCTTCGGTAAAGCAAAGCCAGAGGTGGATCCGGCAAACGTGAAAGCGTTTACTGTAGCGTGTCCCGACGCCGCAGGCAATGAAGTTGTTATTTATCACTTCCAGCAGACAAAGGCTGGCTGGAAGTTTGTGGCGCTGGATAATCTGAACGAGTAGCCGCGCTTTCCTCTTCCGCGCGCTCTCTTTGGGGCGTCGCCGCCTCTTCATGCCGGGCGTACTTGTCTAACCCGAGGCCGAGAAGAATCGTGGCCATGATGATGGCCGACGCGATGAAGTACGGCGACGAGACGCCGAGGAAATCAAACGACCAACCAAAAAACAGCGGCGCGATCGCTCGCGCAACTCCGCCGTAAGTCTGTTGCATGCCCATGAACAGACCGCGTTCGCGTGGCTTGATGATGCGCGACAACAGCGCCGTGACACACGGAAACGTGAACGCCGTTCCGAGCGGAATCAAGGCGACGGCCAACGCCAGCATCCACAGATTCCCGGCCAACGGCATACCGAGCACACCGATCGCCAACAGCGCCAGGCCAAGACGCGAGAGTTTTGCTTCACCCAGCCAATCGACCATCCGCCCTAGCAACAACACGCGCGTGAAGACCGAGATCGATCCGACGTACATGAAAAAGTAACCGATCGTTTGCTCGGTCACCTGGAAGCGCGCGTTCAGAAACAGCGCGAGCACCGCGAAGCTTCCCTGAAACGCACCCATCGCGATCGCATAGATCCAGATCAACCGTGACGACGGTTCGCCGGAGTGCGAGATCACGCGCCAGATCACCTGTCGCGACGTGCGGCGCTCTTCGCCTTCAATGTGTACGTGATCTTCCGGATTGCGCGATTCGGTTAAGTAGCGTGCGGCGAATGCGATGTTGATTACACAGAGCGCTGCGGCAATGATGCCGGGTCCCGCGTGACCCATCTGAACCGTTGCGGGACCGGGCACGAGATCGTATTTGCCGAGCGTGATCGCAAACGATCCGAGCACCGGACCGAGTGCGACGCCGAGGTTCGTCGTCGCCGAAAGCCACCCAAGCGCACGAGCGCGGTCCTGCGGCGCCGTCGAATCGGCGACGTAGGCTTGAATCACGCCGACCGTTCCACCGCCAGCGCCCTGCACCACGCGCGAGAGAAACAACAGCCACAACGATTCCGCAAAACCAAAGATCAGATACGCGATCGCCGACGCGCTCAACGCGATGAGCAACGCCGGCCGGCGCCCGACGCGATCCGAGAAGCGTCCCCACATCGGCGCGCTGAGCAGTTGGGCCACCGTGAACGAAGCGACGATAAAGCTGGTTATAACTCCGATACCGAAATGAACACCGAGAATGGTAGCGCCGCCTTCGCTGAGGTTCTTCACGTAGAACGGCAACAGCGGAAAGATCATCAACACGCCAACCATGTCGACGAACGCCGTCGCCATCAGCGTCAACAGCTTCGCCGGAATCTTTCGCACCTCGCGCCACAGGATGTAAAGCAGACCGATCCCGATCGCGATGAGCATCACGCGCACGAGTGGCGATTGAAATGAGTGTGCTATGTTGTGTTGGAGCAACATCCGGGTGCAAATCATAATACCGATTTGGAGGCAGTGATGAAACTGACGGAGTTTTTTCGGGAAGAACTCGATCGAGAAGTGGAACGTTCGCGAAAGGCGTTAGCGGAAGTGCCGAGTGGCAAGTACGACTGGAAGCCACACGAGCGATCGATGATCTTTGGTTACCTCGCCGACATGGTCGCGACGATTCCGATGTGGATTCAGATGGAGATCGAACGCGACGAACTCGACGTCGCGCCGCCTGACGGACAGGGTTTCAAAACTGAAAAGAAAGAGACGAGTGGGGAGTTAGTTAAAGCGCTCGACGAAGCTGCAGCGGCTGCTCGTGCCGCACTCGAAAAGACGACGGACGAACACCTGCGGACCAATTGGAAACTACTGGCGGGCGGACACGTCGTTCTCGAAGAGACGCGCTACATGATGATCCAGGAGACGATCAATCACTGGGCACACCATCGCGGGCAGATGACTGTCTACTTGCGCTTGATGGGCGAGAAAGTCCCGGCGCTGTATGGGCCATCCGCCGACGACCAGAGTTTTAGGTAGCTAAACCGTCGCCCTTCTCGAGAATATCGCGCAGCCACCATTCGTGTTTTTCGTGGATCTGCACGTGACGTGAAAAGAGATCGACCGTCCCCGGGTCGTCGTGATCGTCTGCCACGCGCGCGCCCTCACGCATCTCTTTGATAACCACGATCAGGTTCGCAGCCGCCTCCGCGACCATCTCGCGCATGTCGCCTGCATCACCCGACACCTGCACGGTCGCCAGTCGCTGGATGTCGTCGGGACGAAAGATCGGGTCCTGGCCTATCATCCGCACGCGTTCCGCGAAGTCGTCAACCGTTGCCAGCACTGCCGTCGCAAATTCGTCAAACAGCAAGTGCAGGTCGCGAAACAGCGGACCGAAAGTCTGCCAGTGGTAATGCTTGTAATTCGCGTAAAGAACAAAAGCGTTTGCCACTTGGCGCTGCAAGTGTTCGACCACGTCGCTGGTCGGTTTGTTGTCTTTCGAGATGTCGTCAGAAAGGGCACGCTGAGTCGCAGCCTTGCCCGCAGCACTCTTAACCATAGATAGCTCCTCTCTTCAAAACGTACATTTCAACACACTGCTGTTGGCGAAACGGTGTCGATTGTCTGAGGGAAAATTGTCCCGCTAGACGGCGCGGCAGACTAAGTAAGTAATCAGGCGTCGATCGCTTTGGTGGAGACGTTTTGCCCAGGAGGTGTTGAATTCAGGCCACTTGGAAGCCGCGATGATTCCACGTTCGGTGAGTTCGAATCCGGCGGCGCGATAACGCGAGGCGAGTTGCTGGTCTATGAATTCGAGGGTGAGCGGAACAAGACCGAGACGTTCAAGCTCAGTCTGATCGCGCGCGGGATCCAGACCGAGCACGACTTCAAACAAAGCACCGGGCGCACAAATCCGCCGCAGGTTCCGCAGCACGGCCAAATCTCCCGCCGCAACGGCGCGTAACAAACTGCCCCACGGAAAATGAACGTGCAGCTCATCGGCGACGCCATCCAGTTCCGCCGGCAAATCTTCAACTGCCGCCTGAATGAACAGAGCGTTAGGCGCGCCGCCCTTCGGCGGGTTGCGGTAAATCTTCTCCGAGATCTTCTCCAGCGGCCTGACGTTCGGATCGATCCCGATGTAGAACTTCTTCGGGTTCTGGCGCGCAGACTGGTATACAAAGCGCCCGTCGCCCGTCCCGATATCGATGATCACACCCTCTCCGGTAAGGCCGGATAAGTCGTTCAAACTCGGATCGGTCGAGTTATCACTTGGTGCTGCCACGAATTGCCTTGATCATATTTGTTCGACCTTTCTAATAGAGTGATTTAATCCAGCCGCCGTCGACTGGAATCGACGTGCCTGTAATGTAACTCGCGCGTTCTGAAACCAAAAACGCCGCCATCGCCGCAAACTCGCGTGGCTCGCCGAGACGTCTCATCGGGATCTCGGTTTCCCATTGCGCGCGAAACTCGTCGGCGCTGATTCCCAGCTTTTCCGCCATCATGTGGGCCAGCTCTTCCAAACGCTCGGTGCGCGTGTAACCCGGCAGGATGTTGTTGACCGTGATTCCTTCAGTCGCGACTTCATTCGCGAGCGTGCGCGCAAAGCCTGTGACGGCCGCGCGCAAACTGTTCGACAACAGAAGATTCTCGACCGGTTGCTTCACGGCAATAGAAGTAATGTTCAGGATTCGTCCCCAACGCCGCGTTCTCATTCCCGGCAAGACTTCACGCGCGAGATGAACGGCGCTGTAGAGCGTCAACCGCGTTGCGTGTTCCCACTGCTCGTGCGACAACTGATCGAACCGCCCTGCAGGTGGACCACCAGCGTTCGTCACGAGAATGTCGATGCGGCCGAAACGCTCGATTCCAGAAGCGACGAGCTGTTTCACCTGTCGCGCATCGGTGACGTCAGCGGGCACGCCGAGCACGTGCGCGCCGGTTTGATCGGCGATCGACGCGGTGGTTTCCGCGAGTGTGGCGGTATCGCGCGCGCAAAGAACCAGCGAAGCTCCTTCAGCGGCGAGCTCTTCGGCGACTGCGCGGCCGAGACCGCGGCTACCCGCGGCGATGAGCGCGACTTTATCTTTGAGACCGAGATCCATGGCTATTTCTGCCTGAGGTAATCGTCCGTTTTGTCGAGCCAGTCCTGCCGCGGCGGGCTGAAGATGTCGACGTCGAGCGTGTCTTCGAGTGCTTCCGCTTTGTGCTGCACGTACGACGGGATGTGCAAAACTTCGCCCGCCATCACGTCGATCACCTGCGACTCGTCGGGTCCGATCCAGAAGCGCAAACCGCCTTCGAGAATGTAAGTGACCTGTTCGTTCTCGTGGGAATGACGCGGAACAATCGCGCCCTTCTTGAGATACACGTGCGCCAGCATGACGCGATCGGCGGTTATCAAACGCCGGTCGAGTACGTCACTCAACTTCTCCTTCGGCATGTCGTTCCAACGATAGAACGTGACGCTTCGTTCGCTCATATTCTTCTCCCACGAAACTTGATTGGTGTGTTCAGGTAGCGGTGAAGAATATACGAAACGGGCCAACAGGAGAAACCTGCCGGCCCGTTAAAAAAGTCCCACTTCGAGAATGCCGCTCGAGTTTAGCTTGGTTTGTTGTCCGTACGTGCTTTCAGGATCTGGCGCAGTTTCATACGCGCCTTGTGTAACTGTGATTTCGAAGTACCGACGGCCACGCCCAGCATCCTCGCGATCTCTTCATGCTCGTGACCTTCGACGTCATGCAGCAAAAACACTGTGCGATAGCCCGGCGGCAGTTGTTTCAATGCGTTGTCGAGTGCGATGCGATCCATGACCGGCATCGCGTTTGGGTTCTCGGTACCGCGAACGATCTGTATCGGAGTTTCACCTTCCTCCGTAGTTTTCTCCAGTTTGACGCTCCGCTTGCGGAAGTGCATCAAACACTGATTTACAACGAGCCGATGAAGCCAGGTGGTAAATGCCGAATCACCACGAAAACTGCCGATCTTGCGGAACAGCTGAATGAACGCTTCCTGTGCCAGATCTTCGGCCTCCGCCGCGTTCTGCGTCATGCGCAGGCACAGCGAATAGACCCGGCGATTGTGCCGCTCATAAAGCTTTTCAAACGCCTCCATGTCGCCTTTCCCGGCGGCCATGGCCAACGCCAGATCGGAATTGGGCGCCGGCTGGGTTTTCTTTGCGGCTGTTAAACCGCCGTGCAGAATTGGGAAGACCTCAGTGTTCGTCATAGATAGAACACTTAGCAATCCCGAGGCCACTGAATTGGTTAAGAAAACCGCAGAAAATGAGGGATTTGTTGGGGGATGATGAACGAAAGCGGGTCTTGAGTGCGTAAACCGTGTACACCTGACCATATTTGGTCACCAGTGTCCACCTCTGTGCCTCTGAGTCTCTGTGGTTTAACCACCGAGACACAGAGACACAGAGATTTTCTGCGGGTGACTTTTGCGCCCTATGGACGCACCGAGGATGATGATGACGCAGGCGCGCTCGTCTGGTTCAAGCCACGGTTGATAATCATCTTCACTTCAACGCGACGGTTCTGCGAGCGTCCTGCAGCGGTCGTGTTGTCGGCCACAGACTCGGTCTTGCCATAGCCCATCGGCGTGACAAAACGTCGTAACGGAATCTTGTGCTGAACGGCAAGATATTGCACAACTGCTTCCGCGCGCTGTTGGCTCAGACGGAAATTCTTGGCGTCGCTGCCGGTCGCATCTGTATGACCGGCGACCTCGATCATGAATGCTTTTGCTCCAGCCGTTTTCGCTGCCAATGCATCCAGTTGCGACTTCGCTTCAGGCGAAAGCACCGCGCTGTTCACTCTGAAATTGACGGCGACGGTCTCCTGAACGTCGTAATCATCCAGCGCTGAAACGCGTTCATTCACGGCCTTTACTTCCGCTCTCGCTTCGGCTGCGACCGCATAGAGCTCGTCCATCTGACCCGCTACGCGTTCCATATTCGCTTCGACCGGGCCCACGCGCGCATCGGTGGTCTGTGCCGCACGCATGTCTGACTCGTTGAAGCGAATCTTCTCGGCGACGAGTTGTCCCTGATTATCACCCCGGCCTTCAACCTCCACGATCAAGCCGCGAAGAATGTCGGTAACGGGATATTTCTTGCCGCTGCGAAGGAATCCGCCGTGCGTTTTAATGCTGGTATTGTCAGTTATTACGACTTGATAGTCCGCGCGACTACGGTCACGAATGGTGAACACATCTGCGTCGCGCGTGATCACCACGCCCCTGAACTTCATCTTCGAGCCTGCCGGCACTGAACGCAGGGATGTGTTTTGCGCGGTCGATGTTTGCGCGGTGGTCTGTTGGTTGTTGGAAAATTGACCCAACGCTACCGGCATGACGGCCAATATGATGGCCGTGGACCATATGACAGCTAATGGGTGAAATCTCTTACGGTTCATACGTTAACTCCTCCAAGTTGGTACCGCCGGAGTGCAGGCGCACTCCAGCTTTTCAATGTGTCGGGGCAACCAAGGTTTCGGTGGGGGACTTGAAAGAGTAGCAAACGCTCAGCCGGATAAATAAAGAACCTGTTAAGACTTGATTCTAAAACAATGATCTTTGCCGTGGATTGTAGAACCTTCGCTTTGGCTCGTCGTCGAAGACCGAACGGCCGTCAAGCGACGGTGAAATCTTGTGTTCGTGGGCAATTACGGCGGCAAAATCGGCTTCGGGGTGGAGTTTGTTTTCCACCGTTTGCACAAAACGGTTCAAACGGCGGAAAGCGTCGAGCTTCTCTTTATCGCCGACTTTGGCGGCGTCGAGACCTTTGCGGAGGACGTTCAGCGACTCGTCGTAGGTTTTGAGAGGCACTGGGAATGGGTGGCGGTCCTTGCCGCCGTGAGCGAATGAGAAACGTGCCGGATCGGAGAAGCGGCTCGGCGCGCCGTGGACGACTTCGGCCACGAGCGCGAGCGATTGCAGTGTTCGTGGGCCGAGGTTTTCGAGCAGGAGCAACTCGGCGAAGTCGTGCAGGTCGCGTTCGTACGCGACGGAGAGCACTGCGCCGAGACGTTTCAGATCGACGTCTTTGGCGCGCACTTCGTGATGCGACGGCAGTTTCAGGTGACGCGCCGCTTGTAGAGTTTTCTCCGGACGCTCGTGAGCGATCTCGAGCAGCGCACTCTGCGCCGGTTTCGCCTGAGTGTCGACGAGGTTCATGATCGTGCCCTGGTTCTCGCCGACGATGCCCGTGTGCGGTTCAGTCACAAAGTCTTTGACGGATGGCGAATGCCAGTGATAACGACGCGCCATTCCGTTTTGGTCGTTGAGGCCCTGTTGGACCACGGCCCACTCACCGTCCGCAGTCACGACAAAGTTG
>DASUPR010000296.1:0-11262 GCA_036281015.1 Pyrinomonadaceae bacterium | reverse complement strand
GGATCGCAAGGCCTCAAGATATACGGGTGAGGATGTCCGACCGGATTGAGTCGCCAACGCTTTCAGCGTTTGCTTCAGCCTTTTGAAAAGGTTTCCCAGGGTTGAAGCAACCCGGGGCTAAAATTGGTGAACGCTTTCAGCGTTTTTTAAGCCCTACGCCACGTGATTTTGAGCCTACGCCACGTGATTTTAAGCCCTACCCCACGTGATTTTGAGCCTACGCTACGGTGATCTCGTCGGCGAGATAGACGTCCTGAATCGTGTTCAGCAACTTCACGCCTTCAGCCATCGAGCGCTGGAAGGCTTTGCGTCCCGAGATCAGGCCCATGCCCCCGCCGCGTTTGTTAATGACTGCGGTGCGCACGGCCTCGGCCATGTCGCTGTCGCCTTTTGACTCGCCGCCGGAATTAATCAAGCCGCAACGGCCCATGTAGCAGTTTGCCACCTGGTAACGAACCAGATCGATCGGGTTGTCGCTCGTCAGCTTCTCGTAAACGAGCTTGCTGGTTTTTCCGTAGGAACTACCGAGCGCGCTCTCGACCGACTTGTAACCGCCGTTTCGTTCCGGCAGTTTTTGCTTGATGATGTCGGCCTGAATCGTCACGCCGAGGTGATTTGCCTGGCTCGTCAGATCGGCCGAGGCGTGCATGTCGCCTTCGGGCGTTTTGAATTTCCCATTACGCAGGTAGCACCAGAGAATACAGGCCATTCCGAGCTCGTGGGCCTCGGCAAACTTTTCGGAAATTTCGACGATCTGGCGCGTGGACTCATCCGAGCCGAAGTAGATGGTGGCGCCGACAGCGACCGCACCGAGGTTGTGCGCTTCTTTGACAGTTCCAAACAGCACCTGATCGAACTTATTCGGCAGCGTCAGCAACTCGTTGTGGTTAATCTTCACGATGAACGGGATCTTGTGCGCGTACTTCCGCGCAACCACGCCGAGCACGCCGTAGGTCGAGGCGACGGCGTTGCAGCCGCCTTCGATGGCCAATTTGACGATGTTCTCGGGGTCGAAATACTGCGGATTCGGAGCAAACGAGGCGCCGGCCGAGTGCTCGATGCCCTGGTCCACCGGCAGAATCGAGAGATAGCCGGTGCCCGCGAGGCGGCCGTTATCAAACAAGGTCTGCAGCGAACGAAGCACCCTCGGTGAACGGTCCGAAATGCCCCACACACGGTCGACAAAGTCCGGTCCCGGCAGTTGTAGATCGTCTTTCGAGATCGTTTCGGACTTGTGGTCCAGTAGTTTTGAGGCGTCTGCGCCGAGCAACTCGGCAATTCGGTCCATCGCGTCTGAGCGTTTTAGTTCGGTAGCCATCGTTTCCTCCAGAGTGATGCGCGAATTATACGATTCGGTTGATGGCCGAGCAAATTATCGGGTAATATGCGTTTCCGCTACCAGCGGTAACCTCGGTCTCCTTACCCGCTCGACGGCGGTTAACTTCAACCAAGCGAAGTTTTAGTTAGAAAGGTAAACAGATGAAGATTCCTCGCTCGTTCTTTCTCCCAGTCGCCCTTGTAGTGTGCCTCCTGGCGGTTATTTCACTGGCCGTCGCGGCTCCCGCAACGCCGGTTTTTGACGACTGGAAACCAGTCGATCCGGCAGAATTGACCCTGAAAACGCCAACGGTCGAGAAGGAGGCCGATGCGGAAGGGCTGTTTTGGGAAGTCAGAATTGACGACAGCCCGGACGGCGACCTGATTTTTACCCACTACCTGCGCGTCAAAGTCTTCACCGAGCGCGGACGCGAATCGCAAAGCAAGATCGACCTGCCTTTCGGCAACCTGTACGGCGGCGAGGTGAGGATCAGAGACATCGCGGCCCGGACCATCAAGCCCGATGGTGCAATCGTCGAGCTGAAGAAAGAGGACATTTTCGAACGGACCATCGTGAAAGTGAGTGGTCTAAAAGTGAAGGCACGTTCGTTCGCGATGCCTTCGGTCGAGCCGGGTTGCATCATTGAGTATCGCTGGCGCGAAGTGCGCGTGAAAGACTCAGCGCATTACCTGCGGCTCCAATTCCAGCGCGACATTCCCGTGCGGCGCGTTCAGTACATCATCAAGCCGTACGACTACGTGGGCCTGAGTTTCAACTCGATCACGATGCACGGCCAATCATCTCCGTGGGTCAAGGAGAAGAACGGTTTCTACAGCACCACGATGACAAACATGCCCGCCATGCTGGAAGAAGCGCGCATGCCACCTGAGGATCAGGTGAAAACGTGGATGCTCGTTTATTACGCCGCCGGCGACAAGCAGCCCGATCCAGTCAAGTACTGGATCGAGGTCGGTAAACGTTTTTATGACGACAACAAGTCGCTAATCAAACCAAACGACGAAGTGAAAAAGATGGCTGCGACGCTCATCGCCGAAGCCAAAACGGATGATGAGAAGCTGCAACGCTTGTTCGAGTTTTGCCGGTCCAAGATCAGGAACTGGAACGACGACGCGTCTGGTCTAACAGACGAAGAACGCCAAAAAGCGAAAGAGAACAAAAACCCGGGCGACACGCTGAAACGAGGAATCGGCAGCGGCAGAGACATCGACACGCTCTTCGCAGCGCTCGCAAATGCCGCCGGTTTTGACGCCCGTATCGCACTCTCGCCCGATCGCGGCGACCTCTTTTTCGATAAGACTTTGCCCAATGCTTACTTCATCGCTCCGCGAAACATCGCCGTTAACGTTGGCGGTACGTGGAAGTTTTTTAATCCCGGTTACAACTACGTTCCTTACGGCATGTTGCTCTGGCGCGAAGAAGGCGAGCAGGCGTTGATTACCGATCCCAAGCAGCCAATCTGGGTCGACACGCCGATGTCGCTACCGGAGAAGTCGCAAATCAAGCGTCGCGCGAAACTGAAGCTGACTGAGGACGGCACGCTCGAAGGCGACATCAGCGTCGAATACTCCGGCCACTTCGCAATCGACCGCAAGGAAGAGATCGACGAAGAGTCAGAAACACAGCGCGTCGATCGTTGGAAAGCAGAAATCAAGGAACGCATGAGCGCAGCCGAGCTTTCAGAAATCAAAATCGAGAACGTGACTGACCACGAAAAGCCGCTGACGTACATGTTCCACATTCGTGTTCCGGGTTACGCGCAACGCACCGGCAAGCGAATATTCATCCAGCCGGCGTTCTTCCAGCGCGGAGTGAATCCACTTTTTGCGACTGCTGGGCGCAAGCATCCGATCTATTTCCCGTTCCCCTGGTCGGAAGACGATCACGTGCAGATCGAACTGCCTGCGGGTTACGCGCTCGACAACGCAGACGCACCGGCGCCGTTTGGCAGCGGCAAGATCTCGGAGTACAAACCGGCGCTGTCTGTAACTTCCGACGGCAAGATGCTCGTTTACAAACGCAACTTTTTCTTTGGCGGCAACAACTCCGTGCTGTTTCCGGTTGAGACGTATCCCGCGATGAGGGGCTACTTCGATCAACTGCACAAACAGGACAACCACAACATCGCGTTAAAGCAAGCGGCGGCGTCCAACTAACCACAGACAACCCCGATGAGGAACGATATGAAGTCATTACTGATAACCGTTCTCGGTCTTTTGCTTCTTGCCGTGCCGGCGCAAGCATCGGTAGCAGGCGACGAAGCTCCGGTTTGGGTGCAGCAAGCGGCGGCGCTGAAAGTGCCGGCGTACGAAAAAGACGTCCCCGCAGTGGTCCTGGTGAATGAGCGTATCGTGACGATCGATTCTGACGGTCGTATAACCGAGACGCTTAACTACGCCGTTCGTGTGTTGCAGCGTGAAGGGCGTGAGTATGCCGACGGACATGTCGTTTACAACCCCGACAGCGGCAAGGTGAAGGACTTGCGCGCGTGGCTCATTCGTCCCGGCGCGGAGTCGAAGCGTTACGGCAAAGACGAAACAGTCGATCTTGCCGGAGCTCTCAACGACGTCTACAACGAATATCGGATCAGAACTATCTCGGCGACGAACGAAGCGGATGTCGGGGCGGTGTTTGCTTACACGTACACGCGTGAAGAGCGATCAGTTTTTAGCCAGGACGATTGGTCCTTTCAGTACGAACTGCCGGTGATCACTTCGCGCTACACGCTCGCACTGCCGTCTGGTTGGCGCGCTGAAGCCGTGACGTTCAATCACCCCAAAATTGAACCGCGCGTGAATGGTTCGAGCTACACATGGGAACTCTCCAATTTGGGAGCGGTTCCGCAAGAGCCGATGAGCCCGCGAATCACCAATCTCGTGCCGCGGCTCGCGGTGAGTTATTACCCGCCCGCAACCGGACAGCAGGTGAGCATTAAAACGTTTGCAAGCTGGTCCGATGTGGCTGCGTGGATGGCTGAGCTCGAAGATCCGCAGGTCCAGATCGACGATGCGCTCTCGAGAAAGGCTTACGAACTAACGGCGCTCGCGAAGACCGAATACGACAAGATTCGCGCGATCGCCACCTACGTTCAGAACATTCAATACATCTCGATTCAAACTGGTCTCGGCCGCGGCGGTGGTTATCGCCCGCATTCGTCGACCGAAGTTTTTGCGAAGTCATACGGCGACTGCAAGGACAAAGCGAACCTGATGCGCGCGATGCTCAAAGTTGTCGGCATCGACGCGATTCCCGTCAGCATTTACTCGGGCGATCCAAACTACGTGCAACCGGGTTGGCCTTCGCCTCAGCAGTTCAATCACTGCATCATCGCGGTGAGAGTCAGCGACGCAACGCAGGCGAGCACAATCATCGAGCACCCGAAACTCGGACGCTTGTTGATCTTCGATCCGACTGACAGTGAAACGCCGATCGGCGACCTGCCCTATCACATGCAGGGCAGTCTCGCGCTGATCGATTCGAAGATCGCGACGGAACTCGTGAAGATGCCGATCACGCCGCCTGAGATGAACCAGCTCGAACGCGTCGCCACGTTGCAACTGCAAGCGGACGGCGCGATTGCCGGTCAGATTCAGGAAAATGCGAAGGGTCAAACAGCAGCGGAGTTTCGGTCTCAGTTTCGCCAAATGTCGAAGCCCGATTACCACGGCATGGTCGAACGCTGGTTGACGGCGGGCGCGACGTCGGCACGGGCGAACAAGATCGAACCGAGCGACAACGCTATCGATGGCAAGTTCACGTTGAGCGTCGAGTTCAGTGCGAAGGCGTATGGCCAGTTGATGCAGGACCGGTTGCTGGTTTTCAAACCTGCGGTTGTATCGCGGCGCGAGAGCTTGGCGTTGACGGCGGCGCAACGGAAACATCCCGTCGTGTTGCGCGCGAATGCGTATTCGGAAACCGTGAAAGTTCAACTGCCGGCAGGTTTCGCGGTCGATGAAGTGCCTGATCCGGTGAAGCTCGAAACGGTGTTTGGTTCTTACATGACGAGCTATGAAGTCGTGAACGGCGAGCTCGTGTTCAAACGGCAGTTGTCGCAGAAGGCGACGACGATTCCGGCGGCCCAGTACGATGTGGTTCGTAAGTTTTACGAGAGCATCCGCGCCGCGGAAAACGCGCCGGTTGTTTTAGCACGGAAATAGAATCAGCCGCCGATCAGACGGGCGATTCCGAAGGCGGCTCCGGCCGCGACGCTGCCTATGAAGGCTGTTTGCAGCGCGCTGCGG
The DNA here is from genome assembly GCA_036281015.1 of Pyrinomonadaceae bacterium. GTDB lineage: Bacteria > Acidobacteriota > Blastocatellia > Pyrinomonadales > Pyrinomonadaceae > PSRF01. Next base: position 5,685 of record DASUPR010000296.1, on the reverse strand, counting down.
ACCGGGCGTGTTCCGGTAAACTTTCCTTTCACATAACCGAAGATCAGCAACGCCACGAGCGTCATCACGACTGAGAGCAGCAACGCCTCTGAGGTGTTGTCGTCAAAGATGTAAGGCGAGAGCGGAATAAGTCCACCCGCAACGTAGGCGCCCGCAATCGTCAACGCGCTCGTTAGCGCGCGTTTGGGATCGGGTTTCTCGAGGCCGAGCTCGAAACGCATCATGAAGTCGACCCAGTTGCGCGGCTGGCGTTTGAGAGCCTGCACGATGGGCCACGTTTCTTCTTCGTTCAATCCGTAAGCCTGAAACACCTCCGCTACTTCGCGCATCTCTTCGTGCGGGATCTCCGCGACTTCGCGTTTCTCGCGTTCACGTTCTTTGGCGTAGTGTTCTGCGTCGCTCTTGGCGGCCATGTAACCGCCGAGTCCCATCGCGATCGATCCGGCGGCGATCTCCGCGAGTCCCGCGGTGACAATGATTCCGGTTGACGCGATCGCGCCGGTGAGTCCGGCGGCGAGTGCAAACGGCACGGTTAGACCATCAGCCATGCCGATCACGATGTCGCGCACGACTTCACTCGAAGTGAAGTGACGTTCGATGTGGGGAGTCTGCGGCATGCAGGCGTTAGAACTTTCCGGCGAGCATCAGAATGCCGATCGCGATAAACGCGACGGCTGCGCCGCGCTTTACCCACTCGAGCGGCACGTATTGTCCGATGACGCTGCCCACCACCACGCCAAGCGCCGACACAGCAACGAGCGCCAGACTCGAACCGATAAACACAGCCCACGGCCGCTTCGTGTCAGCCGCCATCGTCATCGCGGCGAGTTGTGTTTTATCGCCCATCTCAGCAAGAAAGATGATGCCAAAGGTCGTGAGTAAAACGCGGAAGTCCATTCAGTCTCCTACTTCGCGCGGTATGTAACGCGCCAGATTTTGTTTGCGCCGTCGTCGGTGATCAGCATCGAGCCGTCCTGTAGAAACAGCAGTCCAACCGGACGGCCCCAAACCTCTTTCGTATCAGGTCCCAGCATCCAACCGGCGATAAAATCTTCGTATCCGCCTACCGGTTTGCCGTTGCGAAAACGAATGCGAATGATCTTGTAGCCTGTGCGCTTGCTTCTGTTCCACGAACCGTGCAACGCGACAAACGCATCCCCACGATACTCGCGTGGAAACATCGATCCCTGATTGAATGCGAGACCAAGCACCGCGGAATGCGATTCGATCAAGACGTCGCCGGTCAACGTTTTCTTAACGAGATCGGGCCGCTCGCCTTTGCGCCGCGGATCTTCGAACCCCATGTACGCATACGGCCAACCGTAAAAACCGCCGTCTTTGATCTCGGTAACAAAGTCAGGTACGAGATCGTCGCCGAGCCGATCGCGTTCCTGCACGGCGGCCCACAACGTTCGCGTTCCCGGCACCCATGCGAGCCCGATCGGATTGCGCGTGCCGCTCGCGAAGATGCGCTTGCCGGTGCCGTCCGGATTGAACTCGACGATCGCCGCGCGCATCGGTTCGGGTTCGACGCTGACGTTTGTTTCCGAACCCACAGTCACGTACATCTTCTTCCCGTCGGGACTGAATAGAACGTTCCTGGTCCAATGCTCGCGATAGCCTTTACCCGGCAGGTCGGCAATCTTTTCCGGCGTGCCTTCGGCTTTGGTTTGTCCGGGTTTGTAAGTGAAACGAATCACCGCGTCGGTGTTGCCGAGGTAGAGATAGTTTTTCCAGAACGCCATGCCAAACGGCTGCTTCATTCCTTCGACGAAGGTGAAGCGCTCTTCCGCGACGCCGTCTTTGTTTGCATCGCGCAGCACGATGATCTTGCCCGCGCGCGCGTCAGACAAAAACACGTCGCCGTTCGGCGCGAGCGCCAGCCAGCGCGGTTCGCGAAATTCGCCTTCGGCAAACGTTTCGATCGAGAAACCCGGCGGCATGATCAACTGCGCGCCCGCCGGACGCGGCACGACGCGCGGCGGATTGACGGCGTCTTCCGCCGGATTCGGTGGCGGCAGATCGGAAGGCTTGATGTTGTATTGCCGCAAACTCTGTGCGGACACAACATTCACGCAGATCAAAACAATCGCTAATAATCCTTGTAGTCTGTGGCTCATTTGAGATCTCGAATCAACACTGCATCACGAACAAGATTGCCGCGCGTACACGCGAGCTGTTTTCCATCACGCGACCAGGCGAAGCCCGTCATCAGCATCTCTTTGAACTCGGTGACCTGTTTCGGTGGACCACCATCGAGCGGCTGACTCCAGATGTTCGTGATGTTGTTTCCCGTCACTGTATAAAGAAGCGATTTACCATCGTTGGCCCACTGAATAACGGACAGTACTGTACCACCCAAATTCACTTCAAACGTCTTTATCGGCTCGCCGCCCTCGAATGGCATCACAGCGATGCGATTCGGCGGCGCGATCGGATCCGCGGATTCAGGATACGTGTACGCGATGTACTTGCCGTCAGGAGAGATGACGCCCATCGTCGCGTTGCGGTCCATGATCAGCTCCGGCGTTCCGCCATCGATCGAGATCTTCCAAAGAGTCGGCTTGCCTTCGCTTTGCGCAGTGTAGATTATCCAGCGACTGTCGGGCGAGATACTCGGAAACGAATCCGTTGTGCCGGACGTCAGCTGCACCAGATTGCGGCCGTCCACCTGCATACGCCAAAGAGCTCTTGTTCCACCGCGCCACACGCTGAACACAATGTACTTGCCATCGGCTGAGACAACGGGCGAGAAATTAGCCGCTTCGTTTGCAGTCAACTGTTTCCGCTCGCCGCCGTCGGGCGTTGTAATCCAAATGTTGGGATTACCGCCCTCGTTGGAAACAAACACGATCCTTCCGTCGGGCGTCCACGTCAGGTTATTCCCCGACGAGGAATAAAAACTTACGTTGCCGGTCGGCAGTCTTGAAGCTTTCGTCACGTCGCCGTCCGGCGCGATCCATAGATTCACTAAACCTTGTGCCTGAACTGTTGTGATTGTCTTTCCGTCCTGCGTCATTCCTATCGAGCGATAGGTTCCGAGGTCGTTTGTGACGCGACGCCCGCTGCCATCAGCAGGATTGACGAACCAGAGTTGTGCGGCGGCGGCAGTCTCTCCCGCGACGACTATCAATCCGGTCATGTCCGGGAGCCACTGAACGCGGCCTGTGAAGGGCCATGCCTGTTGCCACAACTGCTGTTCTTTGCCGTCTGCAACAGAAAACCCAAGCAGTCGACTCTGGCCACCCGTCGTCGCGACCGGCGCTGCGACGAATTTTCCGTCCGGCGACCACGATGGACCAGTAAAGAATATCGGCGCGAATCGATCGGGAAAGTTTTTCACGGCCAGTTCACGTTCGCCGGTGCCGTCGACGTTCGCGATGATCAAGGCGCTGGAGCTGGCGTTCGGATAGTTGCCGCGCACGAAGACAAACTGTTTGCCGTCGGGTGAAAAACTGACTGGTCCATCGAGCCGCTCACTGAGCTTGACGGGAGTGCCGCCGAGCACCGGAATGCGATACAGCGTTCCCTGATCGAGGTCCGCTTTGATGACGTAGTAAAGATCGTTTCCGTCGGGCGAAAACGTGACGCCGAAATATCCGACCGGCGCGGCGGGAACGATCAGCTTGTCGTTTGCGGTGCTGACCTGGCGAATCCACAAACTCTGACTGCTGCGATCGCTCAACACGTAGACGATGTATTTTCCGTCGGGCGAGATCGTGGCGTCGATGGCGTTGCCGGAATTGGTGAGCCGCGCGAGATTGATCTCGGAAAAATGTGCGACCGTCGTTTCGCGACTCAGTAATTTGTAAATTCCGAAACCACTCGCAGCGAGAACGAGTGCGATCAGCACTACTGCGACAGCAGCGCCGAACTTGTGGCGTTTGATCTCGATGCTGAGCGACTCGGTAATCGTGCCGGCGGCGCTGCGTTCGACTGTCGCGCGAGGTTCGGAAAAGATTGCCGTCGCTTCACCCGCGATCGCTTCGCCACCTCGGCTTCTTTGAAACTCCAGTTCCTGTTTCAGCGCCTTCAGATCGAGCCAGAGATCTTTAACGACCTGGTAACGCTCTTCACGATCCTTCTTCAGACACTTCGTAACGATGCGCGTCAGTTCGGAAGGAACACCGGGCAGCACGCGTGAAAGCGAAGGCGGCTCGGTTTTGAGAATCGCGGCGAGCGTATCGCTCGGCGTGTCGCCTTCGAATGGTTTGCGACGCGCGAGCATCTCGTAAATCACCGCGCCGAGACTAAAGATGTCGGAACGGTTATCGACGCCGAGCCCGCGTGCTTGTTCGGGCGACATGTAGCCGGCAGTGCCGATCACGATCCCCGAGCCGGTTCGGACTTGAATCGTCGGCGCCTCCGCGGCCACCGCGGGCGATGCCTGCTCGCTTAGTTTTGCTAGACCGAAGTCCAGCACTTTCACGTATCCGTCGGGCCGCAGCATGATGTTTTCGGGTTTGATGTCGCGGTGAATGATTCCCGCTTTGTGTGCGGCGGCGAGTGCGTCGGCGATCTGGATGGCGATGTCGAGCGCTTCAGTTATGTTCAGCGGCGCGCCGTTCAGGCGGCTGCGTAGTGTTTCGCCTTCGACAAACTCGGTCGCGATGATGTGCGACGTTTCGGTTTCGCGAATCTCGTAGATCGTGATGATGTTCGGGTGATTGAGCGCGGATGCGGCGCGTGCTTCCTGTTCGAAGCGGCGCAGGCGATCGTCGTCTTTCGTGAATGACGACGGCAGCAGTTTCAGCGCGACTTTTCGTCCGAGCCGTTTGTCTTCGGCGAGATAAACTTCACCCATGCCGCCGCGGCTGATGAACGAAAGCACCTCGTAAGTGCCGACCGAATCGCCGGGCTGCAACTCCGAATCATCGTTGCCGAGCAACGCCGCGGCATGTGCGAACGCCGGCTCGTCGATGAACTCGCCGCTCCGTTCGTGTGAAGCGATTAGGGATTCGACTTCGCTGCGTAGAGCGTCATCGCCGGAGCACGCCTGCGAAATGAATACACCGCGATCTTCGGGGCGATAATTGATTGCCGAATTGAAGATCTCCTTAACTTGTTGCCAACGTTCTGGGGTCATTTGCCCTATTAATTGACGCGCAGAGTCGGTTCGGAATCCCTCATGCTAATTGCCGCCGCAGCCACGCCCGCGCCATTTTCCAGTCGCGTTCGACCGTCGCGTGGCTAATACCTAACACTTCCGCCGTCTCATCTATAGAGAGTCCGCCGAAAAACTTCAGTTCGACAATCTGCGCTTGTTGCGGATCCATCAACGCGAGCTCGTCGAGTGCTTCGTTAAGTGCGAGTAGATCGACTGCCGGTTGTATCGCGATCTGTTCGACACTGGTGATCGAGAGTCGTTGCTGCTTCGAGCCGCCGCGTTTGACGGCCTGGTGTTGCCGCGCGTGGTCGACGAGTATGCGCCGCATCAGTTGGGCCGAAATACCGAAGAAATGGGCGCGATTCTGCCACTGCGCGTTTCGTTGATCGATGAGCTTGAGATACGCCTCGTTGACGAGCGCGGTCGGCTGGAGTGTGTGGCCGGCGCGTTCGCGGCGCAGGTAGGCCGTAGCGAGGCGGCGCAGTTCGTTGTAAACCAGCGGCATCAGTTTCTCGAGTGCCGCCTGGTCGCCCTTGCCCCAATCGATCAGAAGTTCGGTTATGCCTTCGGTGGACTGC
>DASUPR010000295.1:0-3149 GCA_036281015.1 Pyrinomonadaceae bacterium | reverse complement strand
CAACCTTGCCAAAACGAAACTTCGCTCGCTGAACGTAAAGCTCCTTTCGCGCGCGCGTCGGATGAAACGCGATCGCGGGTTCAGTATCGAGTGGCACGTCGACTTTGCGATTCGCCTCGTACGAATCGAGATTACGATTGACGCCGCCCATCGCCATCGCTTCCTGCGCGTCAGTCAACTCGATGCCGATGAGCTTTTCCGCCTGCCGCATCATCTCTTTCGTGATGCGCGGCGCGGGCGTCGGCGATGGAGACGGCGTGGGCGTCGCTGAAGGCGACGCGGCCGGTGTTTGCCCCAGCACGTCCAACGGCATTCGCGACGCTGCCACACCGGCAATACCCAGCGCCGGAAGCACCTTCACAAAATTTCGCCGGCCCACGTTGGTCTTATCTTTCCTAGTCGTTTTTTTGCCTCTCATAATTTCCCTTTTCAGTACTTCAGCTTGAGAACCTTCGCCTTGCCAAACCTGTAGATCGTGACGACATAAAGATTGTCGTATTCGGTTTCGGGAATCGTCGAAAAACTCTCGCCGCTCAAGGCAGAAGCGATAGCCGGAACGGTGCTGTTGTGCCCCGCCACGAAGATCGTCTGTCCGCGCAAGCTCGTCTGAACTCGCGTCACCAGTTCATCGGTTTCCTTCGAGTTAAGCGACGTAACCGGAACGCCGGTGCGATCCGACAGCGGCTTAACTGTTTGCTGCGTGCGCTTGTACTGCGTCGCGAAAATCGTGTTGATACCCGCGCCATTGAACATGCGCGCGATCTCCTGCGCGCGCGCAAAACCCTCGGGCGTCAAATCGGGATCCTGATTGTTCGGATCATCGAGGTTTTTCTCGGCGTGCCGGACGAGAATCACCGTCGTCACCGGGCGCGAAAAGGTCGCGAAATAAGCAAACAACACCACTGCGCCGAACACGGCAAACAGCATTGCAAACACTACGATAGTTCTGGTTCTCGTCCGCGGTTCGCTGATCTCGTCCATGTAAGAGCGGTAAAGTGCAAATGGAGTGCGGAGATGATAGTCTATTCGGCAAACAAACTACATAGAATTAAAGACAGGTAGGCAGATTTGAGCCAGCAAAGCAGAACTGACTTGTCAGAGATGATCGCCGAGGAATTTGGCGCCAACGCCGAGTACGTGCAAGGACTGCTCGAACGTTTTCGCACCAATCCTGACCTCGTCGACGACTCCTGGCGGTCCTATTTCAACGAAATACTCGGCGACGGCGCAAAGGAAATTCCAGCCGCAGTACAGACAACTGGAAATGGCGCAAAAGCAGCGGCCGTCGTCGAACCCGAGGGCGACGCGCGGCCAACCCGAACGGAAACGAGCGCAGCCGCAGCGCCCGCTCCCGAACGCAAACCGGCCGAGGTACGTCCGCCAGACGACGCGGAAATGATTCCGCTACGCGGCCCGGCAGCGAAGATCGTGGAAAACATGGAACGAAGTCTGACCGTTCCAACCGCGACTTCCGAACGGCGCATTCCGGTAAAACTACTCGACGAGAACCGGCGACTAATCAACACATATCTCGCGGAACACGATCGCGGTAAGGCGTCTTACACGCACCTGATTGCGTGGGCCATACTGCGCGCGCTCGACGTCTATCCCCAACTCAACGACGGCTATTTCGAAGGCGAAAACGGACCGGCAAGAATGAAGCGGCCCAGCATCAATCTCGGCGTGGCTGTCGATCTGACTAAGAAAGACGGCACCCGCACGTTGCTCGTGCCGAACATCAAGAACGCAAACCGTCTTACGTTCTCGGAATTCCTGACCGCGTACGACGACGTGATCCAACGAGCGCGCGAGGGAAAACTTCAGATCCCTGATTTCCAGGGCACGAGTGTCTCGCTCACGAATCCCGGCACGATCGGCACTGTCGCCTCGATTCCACGTTTGATGGAAGGCCAGTCCGTGATTATCGCAACGGGCGCGATCGAATATCCGGCCGAATACCAGGCGATGGCGGCCGAAGCGTTGTCACAGCTCGGCATCAGCAAAGCGATCACGATCAGCAGCACGTACGATCACCGCATCATTCAGGGCGCCGAATCGGGCGCGTTCCTGGCGCGTGTACACGAGCTCATCATCGGCAAGCACAATTTTTACGACGACATCTTCGCGAATCTCGGGATTCCGCATGTACCGTTTCGCTGGAACGTCGATCGCAACCCGTTCTTCACGCAAGGCGATCAAGTTCTTGAGCAAAGCATTAAAGAAGCGCGCGTGATCGAGTTGATGAACGCGTATCGCGTTCGCGGTCACCTGATCGCCGACACCGATCCGCTGCACGCGCTGCCGCGGCTCTATCATCCCGAGCTCGACATCGAAAATTACGGCTTGACCATTTGGGATCTCGATCGAGTTTTCACCACGGACGGCTTGGCGAACAAGCAGGCCTCGACGTTGCGAGAGATTCTCGACGTGCTGCAACGCGCGTATTGCGGCAAGGTCGGCATCGAGTATCGCCACATCCAGAGCAAAGAAGAGAAGACGTGGATTCGCGAACAGATCCGCCGCGAGTTTGTCATCCCTCAGCCGCTTCCGGCGGAAGTGAAGAAGCGCCTGCTTTGGAAACTGATCTCCGCGGAACAGTTCGAACGTTTTCTCCACACGAAATACCTGGGCCAGAAACGATTTTCACTCGAGGGCTGCGAGACGGTGATTCCCGTTCTCGACAAGTTGATAGACGGCGCCGCCGAACGTGGTGTCGAAGAGATCGTCTTCGGCATGGCCCATCGCGGACGTTTGAACGTGTTGGCGAACGTGATTGGGAACCTTTGCGAACGAATCTTCGCGGCGTTTGAAGGTTCCGTTCATCCGGAGTTTCCGGCAGACGAGGGCGACGTGAAATATCACCAGGGCGCGACTGGAGAACGCACGCTCGCCGATGGCCGTAAAGTTCGCTTGACGCTGTCGCCGAATCCGAGCCACCTCGAAGCCGTCGATCCAGTGGTCGAGGGCATGGTGCGCGCGAAGCAGGACGAGATCATGGGCCAGCGTGCTTCGACACGTGAAGACGTGATCGATCAGGCGTTGCCGGTGTTGCTGCACGGCGACGCCGCTTTTGCCGGCCAGGGGATCGTGATGGAAACCCTGAACCTCGCGGGCCTCAAAGGCTATCGCACCGGCGGCACGATCCACAT
>DASUPR010000294.1:0-5962 GCA_036281015.1 Pyrinomonadaceae bacterium | reverse complement strand
GAACAAGCAAGTCACGCTGCGCATCAATCCCGATGTGGCGAAGGCGCTGCGAACGAGCGAACGCGATGTGATGATCGAGATCGAGGATTACCTTGGACCAATCGACATCACGAGCGATCCGACGATACACCAGGAGCAATTTGACTTTGCGGTGATCTAGCCACGGATTTACACCGAACTACACGGACACAGCAAGATCGGTTTTGTTGGAACCGGTTTTGTCAGGTCCGTGTTTGTCTGTGGGGGTCTGTGGCTGATGTACGTGCTGGTAAAGAATGTCGCGTTGCTGGGGTGTAAACCCGGCTTCTGTTATTAGATAGCGAAGCATCTTTTCGTCCGCACGATTGCTCGCGCCCGCGGCTGAGACCACGTTCTCCTCAATCATGATCGAACCCATGTCGTTCGCGCCGAAGCGCAACGCCACCTGTCCGAGACGCAGTCCCTGCGTCAGCCACGACGACTGAAAGTTTTCGATGTTGTCGAGGAAGAGCCGCGACACCGCCAGCATCTTCAGATAATCCACGCCGGTCGGTTCGTCTTTGATCTTGCGGCCGAGCGCCGTGTTCTCGCGTTGAAAAGTCCACGGGATGAACGCGGTGAAACCGCCGGTTTCGTCCTGCAGATCGCGAATGCGTTGCAGGTGACGGAGACGATGTTCGATCGTGTCGCCGATGCCAAACATCATCGTGGCGGTCGAGCGCAGTCCGACGCGATGGACCGCACGCATCACCGCAAGCCATTCATCAGTCGTACACTTCGTGGCGACGCGTTTGCGCACCTCGTCGTCGAGAATCTCAGCGCCGCCGCCGGGCAGGCTGTAGAGTCCCGCTTCTTTGAGGCGCGCCATGATCGTTTCGTAGTCGAGTTTCGAGATCAGATGAATGTTGTGAATCTCGGGCGGCGAGAAACAGTGCAACTGAAATTCGGGATACTTCGCGCGCAGTGAGCGCAGCAGGTCTTCGTACCACTCGATACCGAAGTCGGGATGCAGTCCGCCCTGCATCAAGACGCCGGTGCCGCCGAGGGCGATCGTCTCGTCGATCTTTTCGCAGATTTCTTCGAACGTGCGCACGTAGGTGTCAGGCGCGCCGGGCCGGCGATAGAACGCGCAAAAGGTGCAGACGACGTTGCAGACGTTCGTGTAGTTGATGTTGCGATCGATGATGTAAGTGACGACGTTTTCGGGGTGGCGGCGCGCGCGAATTTCGTCGGCGGCGACGCCCATGCGCGCGATGTCGTGCGACTCGAGCAGCGTTCGGCATTCGTCGAGAGACATGCGTTCACCCGCGAGCACGCGGTCCAAAATTCTCTGTATGTCCATTGCCTTGGTCATGACGCCCGTAGCTTATCAAAAACGCTAAACAAACCGCAGTGGTTTCACTGACTCAATAAGTTGGTGTTTGGCGGCCAACTCAAAGTAAAGCTGTAACCCGCGTTCCATCGAATTATCTACGCGAAAGACGATGTTCTCAGTTAAGTATTTGCGAAGTTCGCTCGCTGGCATCGGAATCTTATCCTTGTACTCAGCGATGATCTCTTCGATGTGGGCTACGCCTTCGTCTCGTGCGCCCGCGAAATCGACGGTTCGCGCTCGTTCCATCGCATCGCCGCGCACCAGCCACATCGCGAAAACAAATCCCAGTCCGGTGTACTTGCGCCACAACGCCGCCATGTCCCACACCTTCAAGCCCGTACGCGGAAACGTCATCCCGGGATCGCCGATGATGAGGGCGGCGTCGTTCCGTTCGAGCATCTCTTCGAGCCGCGGCGTACGCACGGTCCAAGCGGGCTCGTGATCCAGAAACTCGCGGAAGATGACTTTCACGAGCGTCGCCGATGTGCGTGATGATTCGTCCAGCGCGACGCCCCGAATCTGCTCGAGCTCGGAGTCTTTCGAAACCAGGACAACACTGAGCACTTCCTTTTGCGAACCAACGCAAACATCCGGAACGAGCGCGCCGCCCGCGATGCGTTGATACTCAATCACCGGAATCAGTGCGCCTTCGACTTCACTGCGCGACAACATGTCGGCGCAACGCGCGGGCACGGCTTCAACAAAATCAACCTCGCCGCGCTTCGTTCCGTTGAGAAAACTCCAGATGAGCGGCGCGGAATTTAAGTAACTTGATGCGGCGAGACGAAACGGTGTAGTCATGTGGCTGTCAGTATATTACTATTCGCCGATGCCAATTTACGACTTGAGCGTTCCCCTAAGTAGCGCTCTGCCTACTTACCCCGGCGATCCGGGGATTCAGATCCAGGACTGGTCCAAGCTGGCGAACGGCGACGCCGCAAACGTCTCGGCGCTTAGCTTTGGCGCGCACACGGGAACGCACGTCGATGCGCCCGCACACTTTCTCGAAGGCACGAGGAGAGTAGAGTCGTTGGACCTCGAGGTCTTGATCGGCGAGGCGGAAGTAGTCCAGGTTCCCGAAGTCCTTCGGGTGATCGACGAAGAGTTTGTCACTGCGAACTGCGCCGCCGGCAGCAAGCGCATACTTTTCAAAACCCGCAACTCGGCGTTCTGGACCGGGGATTTCACGGAGTTTAGGACGGATTTTACCTACTTAACTTTGCAGGCGGCGCAGGTGTTGGTGGATCTTGGAGTAAAGCTGGTCGGCATTGACTACCTGTCGATTGAAAAATTTAACTCGAAGGACCATGAAGTTCATCACGCGCTGCTCTCGCGCGAAGTGATCATCGTCGAGGGTTTGAATCTCGCGGGTGTGCCGGCGGGAAAGTATGAGTTGATCTGTTTGCCTTTGCGGCTGCGCAGCAATCTCGGCGACGGTGCGCCGGCCCGCGCCGTGTTGAGAACAATCGAATGACGACGAAGCAGGGAAACCCTGAGTACCGCGAGCGCGTTTACAAGATCGTGCGGCGCATCCCGCGCGGACGCGTGATGACTTACGGCCAGATCGCGGAGCTGTTGGGCGAAGGTTACACGCCGCGAACTGTCGGCTTCGCGATGCACTCGTCGCCTGACGGCACGCCGTGGCATCGCGTTCTGAACGCACAGGGCGCGACGTCAACCGGCCGCATCGTGTTGCCGCACGACAAACAGCAACGTTTGCTCGAACAGGAGGGCGTGGTTTTCAACCAGAACAATCGTTGCGATCTCGAAACTTATCTGTACATCCCGAAAACAAAAACTGTTTCGCAGAAAACGACTCTCTATAAACGCGCCCAGTCCAATAAAAGCACTCGCAAGCGAGGAGGAAAACAATGAGTGATGCCGTGCAACGCGCTCCTTACGCGGTCAGCCCGCCGCGCTATTCCGTTTCTCACCAAATGGTGACGACGGCCTTCGAGTTGCCAAACTATCGCATCGTGCAGAACCTCGGCGTCGTGCGCGGCATCGTCGTGCGCTCGCGAAACGTCTTCGCGAATATCGGCGCGACGTTTCAGACTCTCGTCGGCGGCAATATCACTGTTTGGACCAGCCTGTGTGAGCAGACCCGCTCGGATGCTTTTGAGATCATGATCCAGCACGCGACGGAGGTCGGCGCGAATGCCGTCATCGGCGCGCGTTACGACACGACTGAGCTTTCGCAGGGGGTAACGGAAGTGCTCGCGTACGGCACGGCCGTAATCGTGGAGCCGGTGAATCCCGGAGAGACTTATCGCTCATGAACACGCCGGACCTGACGGACGAGCAACGCCGGCGTATTGAAGCCGCTCGTGAGTCTGTTCCGTATCTCAAGCTTCTCGGTATCGAAGTTGAATCTGCCGGGCGGGGAACCGCGACGCTCGTGCTCCCGGTTCGTCGGGAAATCATGCGCAACGATGGAATCGTTCACGGCGGAGCGGTCGCTTCGCTGATCGATTCCGCGCTTGCGTTTGCGATCATTCCGATGCTGGCCGACAACGAGCGCACCGTCACCATCGATATGACGATTCATTACCTGCGTCCGATTACTGGCGGCGCGGCGAAAACCGTGGCGCGCATCGTGCGCATTGGGCGCCGCGTAATCACAGTTTCCGCGGAACTTTTTGACGAAAACGGCAAACTCGCGGCCACCGCACTCAGCACCTACATGCGCATGACCACCTGATTTGTCTGATCTGTTAAGCTGTAGCAACGGATGGACGACTTAAAGAAATTCGCGCGTTACTTTCGTCGCTATAAACTCCAACTAACTATCGGTATCGCCTGCATTTTGGCCAGCGTGGTCGCCGGCCTGTTCATTCCTCTCATCGTTGGACAAGCAGTGGACGAAAACTGGACGCAGGTTACCTGGTTGGGGCTGACGATGTCCGCCGGGAAGGTGCTCGGCGCGAGTCTGATCAGCGGCGTGTTTTTGTTTTTGCAGCGCCGCATCCTGATCGGCATGTCGCGTAACGTCGAGTACGACCTGCGCAAGGATTTCTACAATCATCTCGTCAACCAACCGTTGTCGTTCTTTCACGAGCATCGCGTCGGCGACTTGATGGCGCGCGCGACGAACGACCTGTCGGCCGTGCGGCAACTCGCCGGGCCGATGATCATGTACACGTTGCAGACGATCTTCGTGGTCGTGCTGGTGCTGCCGCTGATGTTCATCATCAACTGGTGGCTCACGCTACTGTTATTCGTGACGATGCCGCTCGTATCGCTGACGGTGAAATTTTTCGGCCAGCAGGTACACACGCGTTTCGAGAAGATTCAGGACTTCTTCGCGCAGATCACGGCGCGCGCGCAGGAGAACTTCACGGGCGTGCGCGTGGTGCGTGCTTACGCGCAGGAAAAAGCGGAGATGGAGGCGTTCAACGCGCTGAATCGTGAGTATGCGGAACGCAACCTGGGGCTGGTGCGGATCGATGCGTTGATGCGGCCGTTGATGACGTTTCTGATCGGGATCGGGTTTGTGCTGATCATCTGGGCGGGTGTGCCGCTCGCGGTGCGCGGCGAGATTTCGGTTGGTGAGTTCACGATGTTCAATATGTACCTGACGCGGTTGATCTGGCCGCTGATTGCGTTGGGATACGTCGTGAATCTGTATCAGCGCGGCACCGCGAGTTTGAAACGCATCAACTCGATCATGAAAGTCCAGCCGTTGATTGCGGATGAGGCGGAAGTGACCGAGCAGCCGCCGATCAAGGGCGCGATCGAATTTCGCGATCTGACGTTTCGCTACACGCCAAATGACGAGCCGGTGCTGCGTGATGTGAACCTGAAGATTCCGGCGGGACACACAGTCGCTTTTGTTGGGCGCACCGGGAGTGGGAAGTCGACCATTGCGAACCTGATTCCGCGTTTGATTGAGGCGCCGGAAGGCACGTTGTTTATCGATGGCGTTCCGATTCAGAAGTATCCGCTGCAACAACTGCGCGAGAGTATTGGTTACGTGCCGCAGGAGACGTTTTTGTTCAGCGATAGCGTGAAGGGAAACATCGCGTTTGGTGTTGAGAAAGCGGAGCAGGCCGATGTTGAATGGGCCGCCGAGATAGCGGGATTGTCGGAAGACATTGCCGCGTTTCCCGAGGGCTTTCAAACGCTCGTCGGCGAGCGCGGCATCACGCTTTCAGGCGGGCAAAAACAACGGACTGCGATCGCGCGGGCGGTGTTGCGTGAGCCACGGATTTTGATACTAGACGATGCGTTGTCGTCGGTTGATACTTACACGGAAGAGAAGATCCTGGCGCAGCTTCGCGGCGTGATGCGCGATCGCACGAGCTTGATCGTGTCGCATCGCATTTCGACCGTGCGCGACGCGGATCTGATCTGTGTGTTGGACGAGGGCCGGATCGTCGAGCAGGGAACTCATGAAGAGTTGCTGTCGTTGGACGGCGAGTATGCGGATCTTTACGAACGGCAACTGCTGGAAGAGGAGTTAGCGGCGACGTAATTAAGAACACGGATGTCAACGGCAGTAAAACAGTTTCACGAAGAAGAGGCGATCGGGAAGACTTACGATTTTCAGGTCGCGCGGCGGCTGCTCAGGTATCTCAAGCCGTACATCCGCCTGCTCATCCCCGCGCT
>DASUPR010000293.1:0-8576 GCA_036281015.1 Pyrinomonadaceae bacterium | reverse complement strand
CGCAGGAAGCTGATCTGGGCTGGTTGAATCCGAACTATTTGAGCCGTCGGGCATTCGAGGGTGAAATTCCTTGCGCGGCTAGTTTGACCGAATATCTTGAGATTCATTGTAAGGGTTTCCCCTAAAAGGGCAACAACTTCTGCCCGCAGGGCATCGAAATCGCGTCGTCCAGGCAGACTCCGGACAGCGTCTGAACTATAATCCGAATCGCATGTCAGCAGCCTTAACACGTATTTTATTCGCATCTTTGGCGGCAGCTTGCATTATTGTGGCCGTCACGTTGTCCGTTTATGCGCAGAAGCCGAAAGCGTCGCCGTCCCCGACACCGCCGCCGGGCGATCCACAAGGCACCGAAAAGATTTTCGTTCGCCGCGTGCGTCTGCCCATCACAGTGACCGACAAGAAGGGACAGTTTGTCGGCGGTCTAACCAAAGACGACTTCCTCATTCTCGAAGACAAAGTGCCGCAGGCGATCGAAACGTTTTCCGACGATCTCTCGCTGACGACTCCGCTCTACATCGCGGTGCTGATGGACACGTCGCCGTCAACCGCCGGCAAATTGAAATTCCAGCAGGAGTCGGCGATGAACTTCATCCAAACGGTCGTGAAGCCGCGCAAGGACCGCGTGCTCTTCGGCACGTTCGACGATGAAATCACGCTGCTCCAGGATTTTACCGACCGGCTCGACCTGCTCGACAAAGCCGTCTACAGCGTGAAGAAGATGGGCAAGCAGACCGCGCTCTTCGACGCCATCTGGCAGTTTTGCGACGAGAAGATGCGCTCCGTGCCGGGCCGGCGCGTGTTGTTGGTTGTGAGCGACGGTGAAGACACTTACAGCCGCGCGAACATTCGCGACGCGATCGACATCGCACAGCGAACCGAAACAACGATCTTTGCGATCTCAACCAAGGCTGGTTTCTTATCGACGGTGCCCGGTGTTGAAGCCGGACAAGTCGCCGACAAAAAAGATCGTGATCTACAAACGCTCGCGGAAGAGACCGGCGGTTTCGCGTTCTTCACGGGCGACATGCTTTCGCTCGAACGCTCGTTCACGAGAATTTCGAAAGAGTTGCGCGCACAGTATCTGGTTACTTACAACCCGACGAACAAGAGTTACGACGGCACATTTCGCAAGATCGACGTGAAACTATCTGATGGTCACGGCGATCTAAAAGTCAGAACGAAACGAGGCTACAAAGCCATCGCCGATAGCGTGATGCCGTAGAGTTTGCCGGGAGAGTGTTAAATAATGCGTTACCGAGAATTGACTCGCTTTTTTGTTTTGCTCCTCGTCGTTGCTACGTTGCTGTGTGGGGGCGTGGCGATGTCTGCGATGAGCGAGGCGAGTGTCTCGGCCGCTGGGCCAATCGCGGTCCCGTCCCCTTCGCCGACTCCGCGCCGGGAAGAGTTGCCGCAAGACTCAGACGAAGTCGTCAAGTTTGATACCAATCTCACGAACATCTTTTTCACTGCTGCCGACAAAAACAAGCGATTCATCAGCGATCTCAAAGCCGGAGATATTCGCGTGCTGGAAGATGGACAGCCGCAGGAGATCTTCACGTTTCAAACCAATATCGATTTACCACTCTCGCTCGCGATCCTGATCGACACCAGCGCGTCAGAAGAACGCACGCTGCCGGACTTAAAAGTCGCGGCGCGCGCGTTCCTCGAAAACATGATGCGCGCAAACAGCGACGAGGCTGCGATTATTTCGTTCACCGGTGAGACCACGCTCGAACAAGGCTTCACTGGAAACGTAGAACGCCTCCGCCGCGCGATCGATCGCGTTGAGTTCGTTCCGCCGTCAGGCTACATCGGTGGCGGTGTGGTGGTGAACGGAACGCCGCCGATCTCGGGAACGAATCAGAGTCTCGCCGGCTCGACCGCGATTTGGGACGCCGTTTGGGCCACCGCTGAAGAGTTGATTAGCGCATCCGCCGAACACACGCGCCGCGCCATCATCCTGCTGACAGACGGCGACGACACCAGCAGCCGGATGAAGATTCAAGACGCTATCGAGCGCGCTCAAAAAGCCGACGCGCTCATTTATGCGATCGGAATCGGCGACCGTTACACGTTCAATGTCAACGAAGGCGCGCTGCGAAAGATCGCCGAAGCGACCGGCGGCCGTGCTTATTTTCCACAGCACGAACGCGACCTCAATGATGCTTTCACCCAGATTCAACGCGATCTGCGCGAGCAGTACCTGGTCGCCTATTCGCCGAGCAACAAGGCCCGCGACGGCTCATACCGCCGGATCGAGATCCAGTTGGTCAATCCAGCTCTGCGCCAACAAAACCTGAAACTGAACTATCGCAACGGCTATTTCGCCAAGACTGCGAACCCGGAAACTCCCGCTAAAAAGCGCGGTCAGGACTAGTTTTACGGCGTACTTTCGCCCCTAAATCCCGCAAAACTAACGCAGTGACAAGGTTTCGTTAAACCTGTTATACTCCTTCCCGCCAGCGTGTCTGTGGCGCCAGAACTCCCGCACTCCAACTGGTCCTCCCGAGGTAATTTCTCGAAAGTCGTTCCGAAAAACGCACATTGATGACTACCAGCACCTCAGACCGAGGCCGAGTACTGATCGTGGACGACGATCAGAAGATTCTCGATCTCCTCGTCGAGCTCCTGGAACTTGAAGGTTACGACGTTGCCGCCGCCGCCGATGGCGCGGAGGGACTCGAGCTGGCGCATTCGTTCGATCCGAATGTGGTCGTCAGCGACGTTGTGATGCCGGTCGTCGGTGGTCTGGAGTTGTGCCGGAAACTGAAGGAAGACCCGCGCACGGCTTACATTCCCGTGCTGCTGATCAGCGGCATTCGCAAGTCGGACGATGCGGGCATCGAAGGACTCTACGCCGGCGCCGACGACTATCTCGATCTTCCCTTCCGCAACGAAGAGCTGCTGGTGAAAGTCGCGCGGCTGGTCGAACGTCATCGCATCGGTCAGGCGACTCGCGAGAGTGAAGCGCGTTATCGCGAACTCTTCGAAAACGCGAACGACATCATCTACACGCACGATCTCAAGGGCAACTTCACGTCACTCAATCGCAGCGGCGAACGAATCACCGGCTACTCGCGCGAAGAAACGATGCGCATGAACGTCGCCGACGTGATCGCGCCCGAGTATCTCGATCTCGCGCGCGAAATGATCGCGCACAAAGCCGCCGAGCACGTTTCGACTGTTTACGAGATCGACATCATCTCGAAAAAAGGACGCCGCGTGCGTCTCGAAGTTAGTACGCGGCTGATCTTCCGTGACGGAAAGCCTGTTGGCGTGCAGGGCATCGCGCGCGATCTGACGGAACGAAAGTATTCGGAAGAAGCGTTGCGTGAGACGCAGGCGTTCTTCAACAGTTTCATGGACAACAGTCCTGCCGTGGCTTTCATGAAAGACCACACGGGACGCTACGTCTACGTCAACAAACCTTTCGAACGGTTATTCGGTCAGGATCTCAGCTTTCTCAAAGGCCGCATGAGTTTCGACTGGCTGCCTCCCGCAACTGCCGCGCAAACTCACGAGCACGATCTGAAGATTCTCAACAGCGGTCAGCCGGAACAGGTTATTGAAACCATTCCGACCGAAGACGGCACACCGCATTCCTGGCTGGTATTCAAGTTTCCCACTATCGACGCTTCCGGTAACAAGTATGTGGCGGGCGTAGGAGTCGACATCACGGAACGACGGCGCGCGGAAGAAGCGTTGGCCCAACAGGCCCAACGCGAGGGCATGGTCCACCGCATTTCGCAGGCGATTCGTTGTTCGCTCGATAGTCACGAGATCTACAAGACAGCGGTGCGCGAGCTTGGTTCGTATCTGTCCGTCGATCGTTGTTCGCTGTTCATGCGAGACGATCGCGCGAAGTGCGCGATGAACGTCGCCGAGTATCACGCGCAAGGCGTGGAGCCCGCGGCGTCAGAATTTACTTTGGCCCACTTGCAGACACTCATCAAAGCGTTGGACGAAACAGGCGTGTTGCCTTTCTCCGACGCCGCCAACGACCCGCGGATCACCGATCTCTACAGCAACATCCTTTCGAAAGCCGATGTGAAGTCGATCATGTACGTCGCGATCAGAGTCGGCGACGATGTCCCGGCTGCGTTTGCGTTGTCGACCACAAAACATCTGCGCGAGTGGACCGAGACAGACATCGCGATGGCGAAGGCCGTGGCGGACCAGACGGGAATCGCCATTCGCCAGGCCGAGCTTTACCAGAAAGCCGAGAGCACTTCGATCCGCGAGGCGTTGGTGAACCGTTTGACCACCGCGATTCGCGCATCGTTGCGAATGCCGGAAGTGCTCAGCACGGCCACGCGCGAACTCGGCCGTGCGCTAGCTGCGTCGCGGGTTCATGTTTTTCTCTCCGTCAGCGAAGAGCTCGGCTCGCCGTTGGAACACGAATACCTCGTGGCAAACGCGAAAAGCATCAAGCCGATGCCGATCGGCGCCGATCATCCGATTGGCCGGCGGCTGTCGACTTCGAGCGAGCCGCTAATCATCGACGATGCGTTGAACTATGAGGACGAGTCGTCTGTCTTGCGTGATTACGTTCGCACGTATGCGGAAAAACTCAACGTGCGTTCACAGATCAATTACCCGCTGATCGTCAAAGGACAGTTTCGCGGCGTGTTGAGTATTCACCAAACGGATCGCATTCGCCGTTGGACCGAAGACGAAGTGATGCTGGTTGAAGCACTGGCCGAACGATTGTCGATCGGCATCGGACAGGCGGAGTTGTTCGAGATGGTCGCGCGCGGCAAGACGGAGTGGGAAACGACGTTCGACGCGATGTCTGACGGTATTTTCATCTTCGATCGTTCTGGGGAGCTGAAACGCGTGAATCGCGCGGGCGCGGCAATGGAAGCCGTTCATCCGCGGCTGCTGCTCGGCCGGAAGTGTTGCGACATCCTGCGCACGAGTGAAGAGGACGAAGCGTGCGTGGTTGAAAAGGCGATCGAAACCGGCCGCAGTGTGACCATTGAAATCACGCCCTCGCGTTTGAATCGTCCGTTGCTGGTGTCGATCGAGCCGGTGCTCGACGAAACGAGTAAGGCGTTGGCTGTGGTTTGCACGGCGCGCGATCTTTCGGAGCTGCGCAAGGTCGAGGCAGTAGCTCGCGAGCACCAGTCGTTGCTGAACAACATTCTCGAGAGCGCGCGGGAATCGATTTACGCTGTCGACCCCGAAGGCAATTTCAAGTGGTGCAACACGGCAACTCTGCAAGGCCTCGGTTTTCAACGTCATGACTTTATCGGCCGGCCGTTGCTCGACATGGTTTATGAAGGCGATCGCGAGCTCGTGCGTGAAAAACTCGCCGCGGCTTTGACTGGCGTGCCGCAAACGTACGAGATGCGCTACTTCTCGCACGATGGACGTTTACGCCACGCGCGCGTCGACAACTCACCGCTTGTTGTCGAAGGGAAAACTACGGGTGTTCTGGGCATTGCTCGCGACATCACTGAGCAGAAGGAAGAACGCGAACGCGCGGCGCGCGCTGACAAGTTGCGTGCGTTGGGCCAACTCGCCTCGGGCGTGGCGCACGACTTCAACAACTCGCTCGCAGCAATACTCGGCCGCGCTCAACTGCTGCGCCGCCAGGTGACTGATGCCGCACTGGTACGCAATCTCGACATCATTCAAACAGCAGCGGAAGATGCGGCCGCGACGGTTCGGCGCATCCAGACCTTCGCGCGCAAGTCGCCGGTTAAGGAATTTGAATTACTCGACGTCGCCAGTCTGTTGAACGATGCGATCGAGATCACGCGTACGCGTTGGGAAAATGAAGCACGGCTGCGCGGTCTCGAATACCAGGTTCGGCTCGAGGCTGAAGAAGGCCAGAACGCCTACGGCAGTGCGTCTGAATTGCGCGAAGTTTTCGTCAATCTGATCGTGAATGCTGTCGACGCGATGCCGCGTGGCGGCAAGTTGTTCATCATGTGCCGCCGCAACGACGACCGGCTAGAGCTCAAGTTCAGCGACAACGGCATGGGTATGCCCGACGACGTGCGATCCAAGATCTTCGAGCCGTTTTTCTCGACAAAAGGCGCGCACGGCACCGGTCTCGGTTTGTCGGTCAGCTACAGCATTATCGAACGGCATGAAGGATCGATCAGTGTCGAGTCGGAACCGGGCAGCGGCACGACTTTCACGATCGACTTACCCGCGGCACTCCCCGAACCATCGCTTGACGATGTTGAGATTAGCTCTGACGAAACTGCGCGGCTACGAATTCTCGTGATTGATGACGAAGCGCCGGTTAGAGAAACGCTTGCCGAGATGCTCGTGGCGGTGAATCACCAGGTTGAGTTAGCTGGTAGCGGTCTTGAGGCGGTGGAGAAATTGCGGCAAGGCGGATTTGATCTTGTGTTCACCGATCTCGCAATGCCCGAGATGGACGGCTGGGAGACTTCGCGTTTGATTCGTAAGGACTGGCCAAACATGCTCATCGTTCTCGTGACCGGCTATGGACCAACCACAGCACCGCCAAGTGGCGAAGAGGATCTAGTCGACGCGATCATCGGCAAACCATTCGACTTCGCGCAAGTCGGCTCGACCCTCAACGCACTGGCGCGTCAGCTCCAACACGTCACGGTGTAACTGTCGGCTTTCTTCAAAAGCCTTCCGCCTCGGCTTCGCCGCCGGATGTGCGGCATGGCTTCGCCTTGCCGTCAGTTGAAATTCATAATTCCCGCACTCGCAGTAAATCCGACTCCAAATCCCACCACGATCGCCGGCCCGGACCATTCGCCTTTTTCCGCGAGCATGAAGCCGGTGGAGGCGCTGGAAAGGTTTCCATAGCGTTGCAGGACTTGGTACGAGCCGTGCACCTTTTCTGAGTCAGGGTGCAGGTCGAGCTGTGAACAAACGCCGTCGAGAATCTTCTTGCTGCCGGTGTGGATCAAACAATCGTCGACTTCCTGGATGTCTGACACTGGCGAGTCGGGATGTTGCAGCACGTTCTTGACGGTCGTCACTGCATAGTGCGCGCCGCGCGCAGGCACGCTCGGCTGCATGAAATACTGTGGCCTTCCTTTTAGGAAAGGATGCGAACTGTTGCTGACCATCGTCAACAGGTTCATGTCGTTCGGTTGATCGTTGGTCAGGTGCGAGATTGGCCCAAACGCCGGCTTGCCTTCTTCACTGCCGACGAGCAACGCCACGGCGCCATCGCCGAAGAGCATCGACTGGATCACAAACGTGGTGTCGAGTCTTTGTTGCTCGAAGTTTTCGGAATCGAGCTTCTGCTCTTTTCGCATTCTCACGAGTTCGCGGTAACCCGAGTACTCGTTTCGCAGCAGTGGCGCGACGTAAGGCGTGTGCGCTTCGGCCATCACCACGATCGCGAGCTTGCCGGGGTTCGCTGCGAGATACCATTGGGCGACTTCGATTGATTTCAGCAACACAGAACAACCCTGCGCCTGCATGCTGACTGTGCGCAACGAACGGGAAAGAACCCCATGCGTTTTGCCCATGATTTCTGAAGCCAGGCAAGGCAGCATTTGATCCGGTGTATTGGTTGCTGCCACCAGCAGACCGATCCGATTAGGATCGCCGCCCCACTCCTGAATGCATCGGCGCGTCGCCGCGACGCCGAGTTCGGTAGTGGAGCTGGTTGCTAGTTTTGGTTTGCCGGAAAGGAACTCGGGGTAGTTTTCGAGGACCGAGTAACGTTGATCGACGCCGAGAGCGCCGATGGTGTTGATGAGCTCCGGGGAGAGCTTGTGCATCAGGCTGCCCACCAACTCCGATGTCCTGAAGACATTTTTAGGCACCGAAGTCGCTGCTGATAACAAGTTGATCATTGTCGTTTTTACTCCAACAAGAGGGGGGTTGCCGCACCCGACCGGCCTTGTTCTGAAATTTTGTTCACTTTTTTGGATTACAAGCCCTGTGCCGCAAAGGTCGAGTTCCGGCACGTTGAGCTAAAGTCTTTGTTTGAGACATTTACAAGTCTGTCACGGAGCCATGCAACCGGGGGCGATAGTAGGTGTTTTTGGATACCGATTACACACCAACCCGCACATGATTGCTATTGCTAGGCTTTTCGGAATCTGAGCGCGACACCGCATTGGTACGGCGATATACACATGGCTAGAGTGTATTCACACACTAGGCTTTGCCCTAAAAGTCTGATTCTAAAGCGACTTATGGGTCAGAAAAGGGGACTTTTGGGTCAACTTTTCAGTGCTTCCCAACTACCGTTTTAGCGTCTGGTTCTTGGTGAAATAGGAGACCTGTTCCACCGTCCATTCATCGTCAATCAGAACGTCTGTGGATAGCTTTGCCAGCTTCGCGTAATCGAGTAGCGTTGGCAATGGCGGCTCTCGTTCGCCTCGTTCGTAGCCGGAAATGCTTGCCCGGTTCGGAACACCTATCGCCTTTGCGATCTCACCTTGCGACAGGCCCAACGCTTCGCGCAGCGCGGCCAGCTTCGGTGCCAATAGCTTCGGCGTCGGACGGCGACGAGATTTACTCTTGCGGGTAGTACGAGTTCGTACTAGACTATGTGGACTGTTAGAGGATAGCCGGACGCTCTTGCTTGTCCGGGCGCGAGGCATTAGGGAATTGACCCT
>DASUPR010000292.1:0-7548 GCA_036281015.1 Pyrinomonadaceae bacterium | reverse complement strand
CGTTCATCGCAGTTACTCGGCCAACGTTCCATAGACGCGCAAGCGGCTCACGCCGCCGTCCGGAAAGATATTGAATCGCAGATGCGAAACGACGCCTGCGTTTGTCAGTTCGCGATCGAAGTAATGACGCGTGTGTGCCTGGAGTTTGGTGCGCGTCAAAACGTTGGTCCATGCAACCGATGGGTCCGTTAGATCCGTAGACCCGGCAACATTGCACGCCTCGAGGGAACAGCTTTCCGGGAAGTTGCCTTTGAAGTGCGACGTGTCTACTTCAATCGATTGAATGTGTCCGGGGCGGGCGAGTTTGATAATGGCCCAATCGTGCCCTGGTCCACGGCGCCGTTTTGTTTCCCAGCCGTCACTCATGTCCGCGGCGCGACCCGGCATGATCAGATTGTGACGATGACCAAAGAACATATCGCTGCACGAAAGCACGAGCGCGCCGTTCTCCGCTGCTGCGAGATCGATGTGACCACCGGCACGTTTGAGACGTTCCCAGTCAGGAACGACTTCACCATAAACACGTAGCCGCGCGACACCGCCGTCGGGATAAATTCGGAAACGAAGATGCGTGATCCGCTTCGCATATTCGATCGCAAACGGATTGCGCGAATCTCCCGCGAGCGCCACCTGCGGCAATAGCGGCTCCCACTGGACCGACTCATCGAGCAACTCTTCTTCCGTCGGCAGCCCTTCGAATGCTGCGCCATCGAGCGAACAATGTTCGGGATAGTTGCCACGGAAAAAACTCGTATCAACCACAACGCCTCGAAGAATACCCGCCAATCCCAGACGAACGATGCACCAATCAAAACCGGGCGTGCGCCTCCGGCGACTCTCCCAACCATCCATCCACTTCCCGCGGTCCGTGTACTTCCCCTCAATAAAAACCGGCTCGCTCGCCCTTACCAAATTCTCCTTCGGCGCAAAAAAATCATCATTGGCGATCAGCACCGCGCCGCCAACCTTCTCCGAAGCGAGATCGATCAAGTCAGTGAAGTTCATTTAGATAAGCAGTTCTCCCGCAGCGAGTTCATCAAGACCATTCTCATACAATTTTCTTCCGCGAAGAAAAGTTTTTTCTACAACTCCGGTTAATGACTCACCGTGATAAGGTGTGAGCTTATGGCGATGTTCAAGGTGCGCCGCATCGACGACGAGTTCGCGATCGGGATTCCAGATGATGATGTCGGCGTCGCAACCGGCGGAGATCGTGCCTTTGCGCGAGTCGAGCGAAACCTGGCGCGCGGGATTTGTGCAGAGCCAGTTGGTTAACTCGCGCAATGAGAAGCCGCGGCGCCGTGCCTCGGTCCACGTGACTGGAAGACGCAGTTGTAACGAGGCGATGCCGCCCCACGCGGCCATGAAATCGCCCGTGTCGCGCAACTTCATGCTTGCGGGACACGGCGAGTGGTCCGACACGACCATGTCGATCGTTCCGTCCGCGAGCCCTTGCCAAAGCTTTTCGCGATTCTCGCCTTCACGGATCGGTGGACAGCATTTGAACTCCGTCGCGCGCTCCGGAATCGTCTCCGACGCGAAGTGAAGATAGTGTGGACACGTCTCGGCAGTAATCTTCACGCCCGCAGCCTGCGCCTCACGCAGCATCGGCAACGCGCCGGAAGAAGAAAGATGAACGATGTGTACGCGCGTGCCGAATTCACGACTCAATCGAATCATCAATTCGATCGCTTCATCTTCCATCGAGCGAAGCCGCGAACGAAGAAACGCTTCGTAATTCGTGTCGTCCACGGGGCTAACCGGTCCCGGCAATTCCGCGTGCACGATCAACATCGCTCCGATCCGCGTAAGCTCCGGCATCGCGACGCGTAGATCATCTTCAGTGACATGCGCAAACTCATCCACGCCCGAAGGAACAAGAAAGCACTTGAACCCCACGACGCCCGCAGCAAACATCGGCGCCAGCTCCGACGTGTTGCCCGGCACAACGCCACCCCAGAACCCGACGTCGACAAAACAATCGTTCTTAGCTGTCTCGAGTTTTGTTTTGAAACCAGCGAGGGTCGTCGTTGGCGGAATCGAGTTGAGCGGCATGTCGATCAACGTCGTCACACCGCCCGCAGCCGCCGCGCGGGTAGCGGTATGAAATCCTTCCCACTCAGTACGGCCCGGAGAGTTGATATGAACGTGTGTATCAACCAACCCCGGCATCACGATCGAATCGTCATCCGCTTCGACAATCTCACAACCCTTCAAAACTTCTTCAAACGGCCGCACCGCAATGATCTTCTCACCGCAAACATAAATCGACGCCGGACCAATCGCGTCCGCTGACACCACGGTTTGCCCACGAATGATCAGATCGACATCCGGCATGCACAATTAGAACGACGGCGGCGGTGGCGGCAGATTTGAAACTATCTCGTTCGGGTCGCTTAGTCCAAACACCTTTTCATACGCAACTGCGATCGCGCAATACTGAATCGGAAACACAAGAAACACTCCGACATAACACAACAACACTCCGGCGAACGCCAGAAGACCGGTCAGAAGCGTCATTCCCAGGATTCCCCAGAAGTTGCCCATGGCCGCTTTGAAGCTCCACTTGATCGCGTCCATGGCATTCAGTTTTCGGTCGACAATCAACGGGTAAGTAAACGTGAATCCGATCGAAATGAAGACGATGACGATGATCATCACGAGCCAGAAGATCGCAAACATGCCCATGACCGTAAGCATCGCCGCGGGGTTTGGTTCATTACCTTGCATCGTTATCGTCAGGATGAATCCGACGTAAAACACCAGGTATGCCGGGACGACAATGGCGACAATCGGGAGTACGTGCAGCAGCGTGACAACCAGGCTTGGACCAAAATAGTCGAACCCTTTGAAGAGCAGACCAAACTCAAACGGCTCGTTCCGCATGCGCTTGAAGAAGGTCATGTCGAGCCCGCACATCATTGGACCAAGCAAAATGCCCATCGGCACCGCCGAGCCGATAAGCATCGCTACCGCGGCCAGGCCCACAAACATCCAGTACTGGTCCTTTATCAGCGCCCACGCGCCCTTAATGCATTCGACTGGTCGGACAGCGTTTCGGCGAAACTCGATTTGAGAGGTCGACATTCGGCTTTTCCTTAGGGGTCAGATTTACGATCTTGCAGTCACGAGAAAATCGACGAGCAGATTGGCGGCCACGCGTAGTCGATAATCCGCAGTGGAGCGCACGTCGTCAATCGGCACGATCTCGCGCTGCAGAGTTTCGCGCGCGAGTTTTACCGTATTGTCGTTGAGCTCTTTGCCGCGGATTGCGTCTTCCGTTTTTTTGCAGCGAAGAACGATGGGCGCAACACTGCCGAGCACCACGCGCACATCCGCGACACGCGTGCCGTCCATTCGCACAACACCGGCGAAACAGACTTTCGAGATCGCCTGTGCCTTGCGCGTGCCAACCTTGCGATAGTACTGCTTCACATCGGCGAAACGGCGCGGGAGACGAATACGCGACAGCAGTTCATCAGCGCGCATTGTCATTTGCTTATATCCGGTATGAAAGCCGTCGTACGGAAGCCAACGCGAACCACTGCTCGACACCAATTCAATTTCCGCGTCGTAAGCCAACAACGCCGGTGGCGAATCGGCCGCGGGTGAAGCATTCACGACGTTTCCGCCCAGCGTGCCGCGGTTTTGAATCGCGAGCCCGCCCGTTTCACGCGCCGCCTGACAAAGCATCGGAAACTCGCGTTGCAACACTGCGTTCGCTTGCACTTCCGTGTAGGTTGTCAATGCGCCCAGCGTCACGAGCTCGTCTGTGACCTCGATGCCGCGTAGTTCACGAAGCGGCCAGATGTTGACGTAATTGCGATGCGGCAGTTTCCCGGCTTCGAGCAGGACCATCAGATCGGTGCCGCCCGCAAATGGTTTCCAAACACCCGGTTCGTTGCCGATGAGAGCGAGAGCGTCGTTGAGTGAAGCGGGTGTGGTCAGTTGATAGCCGGGAACGTAAGCTCTCATTTTTGACAAGCCTGAACAACCGACTCGAATATTTTTATGTAACCAGTGCAGCGGCAGAGATTGCCGGCCAGACCATTGCGAATGTCGGCTTCAGTCGGCGCGGGATTGCGTTCGAGCAGATCGATAGCCGCCAGAATCATCCCGGGAGTACAAATACCACATTGCGCGCCGCCGTGGTCGATAAATGCTTGTTGCACCGCGTGCAGTTGGTCTCCATTGGCGACGCCTTCGATCGTCGTGATCTCGGCGCCGTTAACCTGGGCGACCGGCACCAGACACGAATTCACAATCTGCCCGTCGAGCTTCACCGTACACGCGCCGCATTCGCCTTCACCACAACCTTCCTTCGTTCCGGTCAAGTGCAGCTCTTCACGCAGCACGTCGAGCAAGCGCGCCATCGGAAACACTTCGAGCTTATGTGACTCGCCGTTCACCTTAAACTCGATTTCGGTTTTGGTCATTTAGTTTATGTGCAGCGCTTTCCCGACCGTCGGATCGCGGCGCACACGCCAGATCTTGGAGTCGAGATAGTAGTGGATAAACGCGTAGCCCCAGAGAAACGAGACGCCCAACTGGATCATGAGCGATTGCTCAAGGCCGGCAGTGGCATTCTGCAAACCGAGGTAACCAAGCAACTGGCGCGGGCCCTGGTAGAGCAGTCCGAAGATGACGCCAAACGCGACGTAGTAAAGCACGCGGCGGCTGATCAGTTCCGCGGCACCATACTTCTCTCGTTTGTCCGCATACTTCTGATTGTGAAACCAGATCAACCGGTGATACTGAAAGTTGTGATAGATGGTCAGAATCGCGACGATGGCGATCGGCTTGTGCGGCATCGGCGTCAACAAGACGATCCAATGCATAGGAATCGCAGCCGCGAGCAGCAGGTATTTCGGAACGTTCAAAGGCTCGCCAGTAATTGCGCGCTGGATCTGGCGTCCCAGCCAAAGCACGAACAGCAGAATCGTGCCCACGAGTAGTATTTTTGAAAGACCATTCACGCCGCCACGCAACAAGGCCGGCACACGCGCCATCGCTTCCGGATCGCGCGCGATGAATTCGACGAACGGATAGTTAAACGCAAACAGCAGCAACAACCGATCGAGCGCATTATCAACCCGCGCGAGATCAGCATTCTTCTTTTTGTACAGGACCATGAATCCGTAGTGCTGCTTCACGAGATGGTAGTAAGCCCACAGCGCAGCGACGAAGAAGAAAACAAAACCCGCGCCTGCGAGCACCATCACCGGCCCGATCGCAAAGAACAGCAGCGAACCCCAAAGCAATCGGCCGCGGCTCTGTCGTTCACTGCGATCGAAATAGGTGCGAGAGAACGTGCCGAAGACGTGCGGCGCGTCGATCAGTATGGCCCAAAGCGCCACCATCGGAACCAGCGGCACTAGCCCGCTCACGTAAACCACGAGCAGCAAATAACTCGAAACCACCGAACCGATAAACCAAACAAGATCGTCGCGCGCGCCGATGATCCAGCGCAACGAGATTGCACTGGTGATGGGGTTGGCGACGATTTCTGCGCTGGCAGCCATGGCGAAGTTTGGTTTCGGGGCTTGCGGCATTCTATCATCGGCGCGGGAATGTTCCGAAGCATTCGATAACCATGGAAAAACAACTATTTCAAGCGCATCCGTGGCACGGTGTGAGTCCGGGACCAAGGACTCCGGAGCTGGTTAACGCCTACATCGAGATCGTCCCGACCGATGCGGTGCAGTACGAGCTCGACAAAGCGTCGGGCCACTTGCGCGTCGATCGTCCGCAGCGTTTCTCGTCGATGTGCCCGACGCTTTACGGGTTCATCCCGCAGACCTACTGCGGGCGCGAAGTGGCCGAGCTGGTCGAACGCCGAACCGGCATGACACCCATCGAAGGCGACAAAGATCCGATGGACATCTGCGTCTTGTCCGAGAAAACTTTTGCTCACGGTAGCTTCTTTCTACGAGCGCGGCCGATTGGCGGGTTGCGGATGATCGACGGCCGTCAGGCTGACGACAAGATTATCGCCGTGCTGGAAGACGATCTTGCTTACGGACGAATTCTCGAGATTGCTGATGTGCCGCAGGGACTCGTCGATCGTTTGCAGCACTACTTCCTGAGTTACAAGCAGCTTCCGGGTGACGAACCGAAGAAGGTCGAGATCACACACGTTTACGATCGGACAGAGGCGCTGGACGTGATCACGCGCAGCTTGCGTGATTACCAGGAAGAGTTTGGCGACGAATAGAGCGCGAGTTAAAAACGCCGCCGTAAGTGTTCTTCAATCCCGCAGCGGGGACATATCAAACCGCTGCGGGATTCGTCTGTCCACTTGGCTAGCGCCAATGGTTGGTGTTGGTGGTGAACGGCGTGGTTATGCCGGTCGTGCTGCCGTCGTTCAGCAGCTTCCGAACTACAGTGCTTGCATAGCCAGCCGTAACCCACATTGAAGAAGTGGGCCGTCTGATGCATAAACTGTTCGAAGAGGGCAAAGCCTCGAGACTATTGTCTTGATTCCATCAAGCGCACCGGCACGGACATTCGCCTGCCGTTACGCCAGATCTGCACTTGTACGACTTCGCCGATCTGATGCTTGTCGAGGACGCGGAACAGATCGTCTGAGTTGCCGACTTTGTCGTTGTCGATACCGACGATGATGTCGCCCAATTCGTAATCGCCCATCTCGGTCGGCTGCATTCCGCGCAGTCCCGCTGCGGCAGCGCCACTGCCACGCGCGACCTGAATGATCAGGACGCCATCCGAAGTCGGAAGATCAACCTGATTGCGAAACGCCGCAACGTCGCGGGTGCTGATGCCGAGTTTTGGACGTCTTACCGAACCGTATTTCAGAATCTGCGGCACTATGCGCTTGGCAATGCCGACGGGAACCGCAAAACCAACGCCGGCCGAACTGCCTGACGGTGAAAGAATCTGCGAGTTGATTCCGATCATGCGGCCGTGTGAGTCGAGCAGTGGTCCACCCGAGTTACCGGGATTGATCGACGCGTCGGTTTGAATAGCGCCTTCGATGAGACGATTGTTACGCGCGCGAATCGGACGTTGCAGGCCGCTGATAACGCCGGTCGTCAACGTGCGGTCCAAACCAAACGGATTACCGATCGCCAGGACTTTTTGTCCGACGACCAGTTTTTCGGAATCGCCCAGCGGAATTACGGTCAGCCCTCCGGCCGGTTTTTCTGTGAGACGAATAACTGCGAGGTCCGTATCAGGATCACCGCCGACGACTTCCGCCGGGTAGTCTTTCTTACCACCGAGACTGACGGAAAGCTTTTGCGCGCCTTCGATGACGTGATAATTCGTCAGAATGTTTCCTTCCTGGTCCAAAATTGAACCAGAACCCGATCCTTCCTGCTGCTCGACGTAACCGAAAAAGTCGCGTGCGTAAGAAGTTGAATGAATAAACACGACGCCCGGGCTTAGCGTGCGATAGACTTCGATGTTGTTCTGTTCGTCAGTTGACGCTGCTGGGTCGGTGATTCCCGCGGGCGCGGTTTCCGAATACGCGGCTTGGGAGGACTGGAAACGATTGTTGATACGATCGACCAGCGTGACGATGCTGGC
>DASUPR010000291.1:0-7291 GCA_036281015.1 Pyrinomonadaceae bacterium | reverse complement strand
CACGGAACAAGCACCTTCACGCCGCCGCTTATTTGATATTCGATAAGCTCGCGTAAACGTCTGTCATCAACAGCGCCCTCGCTGGTAAAGGGAGTAACGAGTGCGGTAGCACAGCCACGAAGCCAATCAACCTGTAGTGTCATGGTGCCTCCAAGGTAAGGAAGTTAGAGTTTCACTAATTCATCAATTACCTCTGAAAACTGATAAACGCCGGTCCGGCCGGCAATCCAATGCGCGGCCAACAATGCTCCGGACGCGAATCCCCTTCTCGATCGCGCGGTGTGTACGAGCAGGATCTGATCTGCTTCGGAGTCGAAACCGACGCGGTGCGTGCCGGGGATGTAACCCGCGCGCGTTGAAGCGGTGGGAATTTCCGCTTCGAGATGTTGGGCCATCAAATCGCGCAACTGTAGCGCCGTGCCCGAGGGCGCGTCACGTTTGCGCATGTGATGCGATTCTTCGATGAAAGGGGCGTAACCGTCGACAGAAGCGAAGAGCGCCGCGGCGCGATCGACGATGCGATAAAAAAGATTCACACCGATGGAAAAATTCGCGCCGTAAACGAGTGCGGCCGAGTGCTCGCTCACGATCTGTTTCGCAACGTCTTCCTGCGCATTCCAACCCGTCGTTCCTTCAACGAGCGGGACGCGAGCGAGTGCGCACGCTTCGATATTTCTTAAGACCGCTTCGCCTACTGAGAAATCGATTGCCACGTCAACGCCGTGAAGTTTGTTTTTTAATTCATCCGGTTTTAAATCCCTCTCCTTAGACGTCACCACAGCACCAACCTCGTCACCAGCGGCCCTCGCTTCCGCGGCAACCAGTTGGCCCATTGCGCCGTTTCCGATAAGCGCGATCTTCATAATGCGTTTAGTTTCCCAGCCAACGCCACGTAAAGCTCAACTGCCCTTTCCAACTCGTGTTTGGCAATCCTTTCGTGCTCTGTATGCGCATCGAGAATCGAACCCGGCCCGAGCAACAGCGCTTTCCCCCAGTTCGAAAGGTACGGCACATCCGTCGTAAACCGCACCACGCAATCATCAAAACCCTCGACTTCGAACAACCGCACCGGATTGTGCGCCGACGCATATTCAACGTGCGCGCGTCCGGCCACTGCCTTTTCGACGAGCGGCTTGATTTGCTCTATATCCGTCGCGAGCCGAATTTGCAATTCCGCACGGGCGTGATCGGGAATCACGTTGGGTCGCGTGCCGCCGTTCAGCACGCCGATGTTGTTGGTTGTGTCGCCAAAGAAACTGTCGCCGGGCCAATCGATCGCGCGAATGTCTTGCAGAACGTCGAGCAACTTTTCCACGGCCGAGTCGCCTGCTTCCGGATACGCTGAATGCGCGGCGCGTCCCTCAGTCGTGACGATCAACCGCAACGCGCCCTTCGTTCCCGTGGCGAGTCGATTGTCGGTCGGTTCGCCATTGATCAGGAAACGACAGTCGCCAGCGAGAGGATGCTTATTTGCTGCCTGCGCGCCGAGACTGCTCAGTTCCTCATCGACTGTGAAAAGTAATCCAACGTGATTCGTGCCGTTTTGGAGCAGCCGTTCGGCAGCGAAGATTTGCGCGGCGATGATGCCTTTGGCGTCGCACGAGCCGCGGCCGTAGATGTATTCGCCGTCTTCGCTTGACGCGATAAACGGCGGCACCGTGTCCATGTGAGTTGAAAACACGATGCGCGGTGATTCCCCGGTGGTGGCAATTACATTGAAGCGGTCTGCGGTGATGGCTTGTCGTTCAACCTGGTAACCAAGACTCGCGAGGTGTGTCGCGAGAAACTCACCGACGGCTTTCTCGTCGCCGGTTAGCGACGGAATGTCGATGAGTTGGCGAGTAAGAAGAAACGGATTCATCTGTTATTCGGGAAGAACGCGTCGTGCAAGCGTCTGACTGCTTCGGCAACGCGCGTCTCTTCGATCGCGAAAGTAAAGTTGATGCTGGAGGCACCTTGTGAAATTAGCGTGACGTTGATGTCGCTGATGGTGCTGAAAACGCGTCCGGCGATTCCGGGCGTGCCGCGCAATCCCTCGCCCACGACGCAAATGATCGCGCGCCCTTTTTCAACGCGCACCGTGCCGAGTTGTTCCAACTCTCCGACGACCGCGGGCAGCGTGCTGTCGTCGTCTAGCGAAAGTGAAACACTGACTTCGGAAGTCGTAACTACGTCGACCACCGTGCGGTGACGCTCGAACACCTCGAAGATCGCGCGCAGAAAACCGTAAGCGCCAAGCATGCGCGCCGAAGTTACTTGCACTGTCGTGACGCCCGTTTTGTGTGCGATTGCTTTGATCGTGCGTGGTGTGGTTTCAGTCTCTGGTCCAACGAGAGTGCCGCGCGCTTGTGGCGCGCGCGAGTTACAGATGCGCACCGGAATACTGTCTTCAATCGCCGGCTGGATCGTTTTTGGATGCAGGACCTTCGCGCCGAAATACGCAAGTTCCGCGGCTTCGCTATACGAGAGACGTTCGACCGTTTGCGCATCAGGCACAACGCGCGGATCGGCAGTCAACACACCGGTCACGTCGGTCCAAATCTGAATCTCTGTCGCGCGCAACGCCGCGCCCAACAGCGCCGCGGTGTAATCCGAACCACCGCGCCCGAGCGTCGTTGTGATTCCCGTTGTCGTGCACCCAACGAACCCACCAACAACCGGAACGCTTTCGTCTTTGAGAAACGGCAGCAACGACTGCTGACTCCTGGCCCACGTCTCCGACCGCAACGGCGCCGCACAGGTGTATTCATCGTCGGTGATGATGCAGCAACGCGGATCGACTTGCTGCGCGTTTACTCCCCGTTGCGCGAGCGCTTCGGCCAGCAAACGGCTCGAAAGCATCTCGCCGAAAGAAACGATCGCATCTTGAACGACTCGACCATTCACCGGTTGCGCAGCGGCGCGCGTGAGTAACTCTGAGATCTGTGTGCTTGCGTTGTTCAGGTATTCGAGGAAACCCGCGGGCGACGGCAGCAACTCTTCCGCAGCTTGCTCGTGACGTCGAAACGTTTCTGCGAGCGACGCCATTGCTTCTTCAGGACTACCTTCACTGGCGCTGCGCGTGCTTGCCAGTAACGCATCCGTGACGCCGCTCATCGCCGACACCACGACCACTGGTCCATCGAGCCGGTGCGCCGCGACGATGCGCGCGACGTTGTCGAGCGCGGCCGCATCAGCGACTGACGTACCACCAAATTTCATGACGATCGACATGCGTGATCCAATCAAAAAAGGCCGGCCGCGAGTGAACACGACCGACCTCTTTAGAGATCGTGAATCCGTAACGCGCGTTACTTTGGCACGTCACAAATTTGTTCTGTCGTAGCACTCCACCGGTGCTCATCCGGCGCGCGGATGATGTCGGTGACAGTCCCGCGGATTTAGCCGCGGCAACCAACTCGCGGTCGTTTGCGAAGTAACGACTACAAGCTTCGGCGACCTACCCCTTTCAACAAACCCGGTACTTCGCTCAAGGCCTGTTTACTCTTGGAGGTCGCGCCTCTACTAGCTCAAAAGATCAATGTAAAAATGTTGCCACAACTTAACGAGAAGCCTGCGTGATGTCAAGGATATCTCTCAATACTGACAGGATATCTCTCAATACAGATTGAAATTGTATTCGAGATGCAGGTAGACCGACACAGGCCGTCCATCCTTCATCGCCGGCACAAACTTGATCTTGCGCGCAGCCGCGATGGCCTGTTCTGTTAAGCCAAAAGGAATTTCGTTCACGGCATGTATCGAGACCACCTCACCGGAACTCGCGAACACAGCACGAAGCACGACGGTGCCGGTGACCTGATTGCGGCGCGCCTCTTCGGTGTATTGCGGTTCGGGTTTCGATAACACACGCACGCGCTGATCGACTTCCGCTGGAGTAAGTATGCCCGACCCGCCGGCGCCGCCGCCTCCTCCCAGTCCCGATCCGCAACAACCGTTTTGTCCGCTGCCGCTGCCGGTGTTTCCACCGCTGCCGCTGAAAACGCCTGGTCCAACACCACCGCCGATACCGGTGCCGTAGTTTGTGCCGATTCCCTCGCCGTCGCCCGGGCCCTTCGAAGGAGTCTCGGACATCGATCGTGGATCGCCATAAACTGGCGCCTTCAAATCGCTCCAGAGTGCGGGATCGATTTCGATGCCCGCGACTGGCAGTGCCGGTTGAGCGATTGGAGAAGCGACTGGTATTGCCGACAGGACTACTGAGGGCATCGGCAGTTCTCCTTTTTGCGGCGGTTTGCGATCGCGATTACCTCCACCGCCGCCGCCCTGGGCGGGTCTCTGAACCGGTCCCGATCCTTGACCACTGCCGATGTTGAAACCCACGCCTCCTGGTCCAGTTCTGAGATCCATCAGGACGATCTCGGGAGGCGGTTCACGCACGTCCGCGGGATAAAGACCACGCGGGACAGGCAGGTTGTCGATAACCAACAACACACCGATTACGATGACGACAACTGCGAGCAACACGGTCTTGTTCGCTACCAGTTCGCCGGCTAGTTGTAATGCAAAGCCGCGGGGATCTCGCTGGAATTCGTTTCGCGCAAACGCGATCTGAATGGCGAGCCGCGTGAGCAGTGGTTGGGTGTCGAGAATCGTCGGATGGTATTCGCGCGTGCGCGCGGCATTAGAGTAGTTCGCAGTCATGGCAGAACCTCGCTTGAAGAAGACGGATCTGTTGACGCGGGGAGCCTCTATTGCTGTATTACCGAAGACAGTGAAAAGGTGACGCTTGTGTGCCGATTTTGTGGCACGTAGACGTTGAGCCACGCTGTCGCGCAGTGAGATGTGAAGACGCGCTGCCGGGATGTCCTTTATTTGATCTGGTTGAACAGTTTTGTCGCGCGCGCGTTGTCGATGCGCTGCAGGACGCGATACTGCTCGAGCGCGCCGTTGCGGTTGTTCATCGCGATGTACGACATAGCGAGATTGTAGTGGGCCGACGCGTAGTTGTCTTTCTGGCGAATGGCAGTTTGGTATTCCTGAATCGCTTCTGCGAAGCGCCGTTGCTGATGCAGCGCGTAACCGATTTCGTTGTAGGCTTCAGCATACTGGCCGCCTTTTAAGCGGATCGCGCTTCTCAACGCGGGGATCGCTTCGTTGTAGCGCTCGAGATCGTTGTAGCACCAGCCGAGGTTATAGAAGGCGGTTGCGTTGTTTGGGCTGAGGTCGAGTCCACGCTTGTACGCGGTGGCGGCTTTCGCATACTCCTTCGTGTTGTAGTAATAGACGTCGCCGAGTCCGAGATGCGCGAGTGCGAGATCGGGATTTAGTTTGATCGCTTCCTCGTACGCGTCGATGGCTTCGGAGTAGCGGCCGAGATTTCGCAGTGCGTAACCGAGCTCGTTGTGGGCTTCGGGGTAATTTGCGCGATATGAAAGGGCCGACTTCAAACTCGCGATCGCGTCGTCGTAGTTCTTCTGCTCGTTGTAGATCCAACCGAGCTGATAATGCGCGCCGGCGTAGTCGGGCTTGTTGCGTACGGCTTGCTGGAAAGCGCTGACTGCTTCGGTGAGGCGATCGAGTTTCTTGTTTGCGTAGCCCAACTCGAAGTAAGCGGCCGCGTTGGTGGGCTGCATCGAGATGACGCGCTTGAGCGGATCGATGGCCGATTCGTAATCTTCTAGATCGTTGTAGAGCCAGCCGATGCGATAGAGCGCTTGGGCCATTGACGGGTTGAGTTGCACGGCCTTGAGATACGACTCGAGCGCCTCTTTGTACTGCTTCGCGTTATAGCGCGCTTCGCCTTGTTGGTAGTAAGTGTTTGCCGCGACCGCATTGGCGGAGGTTGGGGTTGTTGTTGGTTTTGTAGTTGTTGTTGGTGTTGTGGTCGCAGTGGTTGGCTTACGGGTTGAGGCCGGGGTTGTTCTTCTTGTTGACGGCGGTTTGGTTCCGGTTGTCGCCGTGCTCGGCGGTCTGTTCGCTGGCTTTGTCGCCGGCTTGTTGCTGGGGCGGCTGGTGCTGCCACCGCCGATGGTGCCGCCGCCGGTGGCGGGTTCGTGTTGAGCCATCGCGACGCCCGCGGAGGTTAGCAGACAGATGAAGGCGGAAAGAGAGATGACAGAAAGCCGGGACCGGGATGACATCAGATTTTCTCCTGCGACTCAGACAGCGTTGTTTTTGGCGACTTGAATTGCTGTTGAAGTGGAAATAGCTACGAACGGCTGTTGGGCATTATAGTTTGGAAACTGGGGCGGTGGGAATGGGTGTGCGCAGAATTTGGGATTGGGTTTTGGGGAATTGTGATATTGAAACACGGCGCACGCACGGTGCGCGTTTGACAGCCCCAAACTCAGTACGTTAACGTAACGCGCTTGCCGTAGAGCACGAACAACTCACCTTGCGTCCCGTTCGTCTAGCGGCCTAGGACACCGCCCTTTCACGGCGGCGACACGGGTTCGATTCCCGTACGGGACGCCAACATCTCCTTGGACGCACAATTGTACGCACTACGCACCGAACTTCACGACATAATTTGACAAGCCGCTAGGGGTCAGAATATCTTTCCTTCGCTTTGAAATTCCTCGCTTCCCGCGTTATTGCTCGGTAGCTTCGCTACTTGGTCTCAGCCTGCAGTCCAATCGAGAAAGGCTAGGCTAATGAGGATATAAAATGTCGGACACTAAGAGAAGCCATTACTTTATCTCCTTGCCAGTGAGTGATCCCTCACTCACTTCAACCTTTAACCCCAAGGAACTAGTGTCTCTTGGGTTAGGTCTGGGACTTCCACTTTTCTTCGCTTTTAAGCTTCTCAAGACTGACCAGCTTGGGAGACATTCGCTTCTCTCGGTCGCGTTACTAACCGTCTGGTTAGCAATCTGTGCACGTACTGTTCTCCATAATATCCTCAGCGCCGTGAGGACTCGTCAATACGCCAATGCCGTAGATTCAGACGCTGTTGAACTCGGCTGTAAGCTATACACGGCCGAACGAGAAGCAAATGGAATTGAGAAAGCTCTTAGCACAGATAAGTATTTCACCCACTTCGACTTTTCATTACTTGAGATTGAAGACCTTTCATTGTCTGATGAGGTCTCGCAAGAAGGCGCTGAAGATGTTCCGGATGAAACCGAATCCGAGAAAAATTCTAATCCGGACGTCGACAACGAAAATAGCTGATAAATTCAATGGCTAGGTTTTCCTTATTTCTATCGGCATATCGCAAACTCGATGCCCTAGCGCGGAGTGAAAAGGATCGGAGTGAGTACTATGACGATCGAGCATTTTGGGTAGGGCTAGGGATAGCGGCTGCAGTAGCTTTAGGATTTTTTTCACTATTCGTTACGCCGGATGT
>DASUPR010000290.1:0-7438 GCA_036281015.1 Pyrinomonadaceae bacterium | reverse complement strand
CATGGACGCACTTTGGATCTACCTATTCCTACTCCTATTCCTTTGGAGGTGACAGGTGAGCACTGAAGCACAGGCGGGCCATTTCCCCGCAGTCGATTGGCAAGGCGGGGCCTTCCCGTATCGCGTGGGCCATCGCAAGCTCGGAATGTGGCTGTTCATCGTTTCCGACTCGTTGACGTTTTCCGCGCTGCTCATTGGCTACAGCTATCTGCGCGCGTCAAACGTCTGGCCGACGCCGTTTCCGTTCTATCCGAGCATCGTCTTTTCGTCGGTGATGACGTTCTGCCTGCTGTCGTCGAGCTTGACGATGGTCTTTGGCGTGTCGGCGTCGAGCAAAGGCGACAAGGCAAAGGCGCGGAAGTGGATCCTGTTGACGATAGTCTTCGGCGTCGCGTTTATCGTGCTCCACTTGATCGAGTGGCAACACCTGTTGCACCAGGGTTTGCGTCCGTTCTATCTGCCGGAAAGCTGGGTGCAGGCGTTCACGCAGAACGGCGTGCCGCCGTCGCCGCTCTTTGGCGCGACGTTCTTCGCGATCACGGGTTTGCACATGTTTCACGTCGCGACCGGCGCGATCTATCTGTTAGTCGTTGCGTTGCGGATCAATAAGCTCAAACACGAAGATGTCGAGATCAGTGGCTTGTACTGGCACTTCGTCGACCTCGTCTGGATGTTTGTGTTCCCGCTGATCTACATCATGTCAGTGGATATCGGTGGCCACCTGGCCGCGGTCCCGCACTAACCCAACTGGAGGAATGC
The DNA here is from genome assembly GCA_036281015.1 of Pyrinomonadaceae bacterium. Classification (GTDB taxonomy): domain Bacteria; phylum Acidobacteriota; class Blastocatellia; order Pyrinomonadales; family Pyrinomonadaceae; genus PSRF01. The sequence continues at coordinate 6,679 of DASUPR010000290.1, read as the reverse complement.
TGCAATGAGCGATCATGGAGCACACGTTGAAGAGCATTTTGCAGGCTCAAACAAGCTGTTCATCTCGATTTGGGTTTGGCTGTTGGTTCTGACGCTGCTGGAGATCTTCCTGGCCTACAAGCCGATGGAGCTCCACTTCATGCTCACCGTCCTGCTGGGCCTTTCGCTGATCAAAGCGTTCTTGATCATGGCCTACTTCATGCACTTGAAATTTGAGCGGCTGAGTTTGATTATTACGCTGATACCGGCGCTGGTCGTCTGTATCCTCTTGTTGCTGATCTTTTTCCCCGACAGTTTCCGGTCGCACGGTTTGCGTTACCAGTACAAGGAACCGCCGCCCGTGGCGCCGCCGCCGGTTGAGGAACTCTAATGCGTTTGCGTGCGTGGCATACAGCTTTGATCGTCGCGTTGGTTGCAGCAGCAGTGTTGCTGTTTGCTGTGCCTGCCGACGCGCAATGCTCGATGTGCCGCGCCGCGCTGAACGGTTCCAACAACGCACGGTTTATCAGGGGACTCAGTATCGGCGTGCTGGTGTTGCTGATTCCGCCGGTCACGATCTTTTGTTCGATCTTCATAGTGTTGAGGCGCTACCGCAGCGATGGCTGACGACAACCCGCTCGCAATCGATGTAGAGAAAAACACGACGCGCGGGCGTTCCTGCCCGCGCTGTGGAGGGAAGATCATTCCCTCGAATCGCGCGGTTTATCAAACGGGCGCCGACCCGGCGGGATCGTTTCCGTTGTGGCAATGTGAACGATGCGGTTACGAAGAAGTTGGTGAACGGAAGAAGCCTGCTGGAAAGGCCCGGCACTAAACAAATACAATGACAGCGACTGTGATGCGCAAAGAACTCGGACTTCTCAACTTTCTCTCTTTGCTGGTGGCGCTGGGTTTTCTCGCGCTCGCCGTCATCAGCGTAATCAGTTCAGGCGACTTTCTCACCATTGACAACCTGTTCATCATCACTGTGAGTCTCGTGATGGCGCTGATGTTTGTCATCAGTCCGCTGCTCTATCTCAAATCCGAAGGCAAGTTGCCGTTGCCGGGCATGAAGCGGTCGCCGTCGCTGCCGGCTGCGGAATATGGTGGTCCAGAGCCGCTACGAGCGGCCGCACGTACACCGCCGCTGCTCGATGCGAAAGGCCGCGCGGTTCCGCCCGACGTCAAGGCGATCATGAACCGCATGAGCCCGACCGAAGCCAAGGACGCGTGATATTCTCTCTCTGTGGCTGATTTCATCTCTTATTTACCGCACGTCAACGCTTGTCTGAACGGCACCAGCGCTGTCCTGTTATTCACCGGATATACATTCATCCGATCGCGTAACGTGATCGCGCATCGCGCGTGTCAGATCGCTGCGCTGTGCGTTTCGTTACTCTTTCTCGCTTCGTATCTCACGTATCACTACAACCACGGCTCGACACGTTTTCTCGGAACCGGTCTGGCGCGTACGTTCTATTTCACGGTGCTGACGAGCCATACGATCCTGGCGATAGTGATCGTGCCGCTAGTGATCCTGACGTTCTATCGCGCGTTTCGTGGAGACTTTCTGCGCCACCGGCGCATCGCGCGGATCACGTTGCCGCTGTGGCTGTACGTATGTGTAACGGGCGTGATCGTGTACGTCATGCTTTATCATCTTTACCCGCATGCCTAGAGTTCGCGCACCCGGCTCTGGTCCAATCCTTATTCTTGCCGCACTGTTCGTCGTCGCGACTTTCCTGGCGTGGTATTTCACGTGGTTTGGACGTGAACTTTCCGACGCCGACATCTCGACATACCTCGCGGATGAAAAGAACCCGCGGCACGTGCAGCACGCGCTGGTCCAGATTCAGCAACGCATCGAACGTGGTGATGCGACGACGAAAAACTGGTACCCGCAGTTGATTGCGCTGAGTAATAGCACTGAACCGGAGTTTCGTTTGACGGTTGCATGGTTGATGGGGTTCGACAACCAGGCGCCGCAGTTTCATGAGTCGTTGTTGAAGTTAGTGAAAGATCAGGAACCGCTCGTGCGACGTAATGCGGCGCTGGCGCTGGTGCGCTTTAACGATCCGAGCGGGCGTGAAGAGCTCGTCGCGATTTTGAAACCGCATCCGGTGAGAGCGCCGGTGAATGGTGTGGTTGCGAGCAGTTTGCAGGAGGGCGCGACGGTGGCGCGCAGTACGCTGCTCGCGCGTATCGAGCAGCCGGATAAGACGATCGTGCAGGTCCGTTCTCCGTTGCCGGGGAAGATTCAAAAGGTCGTCAAAGCGAATGGAACACAGGTTTCGCAAGGCGACGAAGTTTTGAGTCTAAATTCAGACGAGAACAGCGTTTGGGAAGCGCTCAGAGGACTATCGCTTGTTGGGACTGCAGAGGATATTCCGGTGGTCGAGAGTTACGCAAACTCGAGCGACAGTTCGGCACGAATTCACGACCAGGCGAACCTCACTTTAAAAGCGATCCAGGCGAGAATAAAACCCGGTTAAGCTGGTGGTGCGGGTGGCGAGTCCGGCAACGTGATGCCGTGTACGGCTTCCCAATCGTCAGTGGGCACCATCTCGATCGCGTCCCACGGACAACCGTCCAGAAATGCGCCATCGGGACCTTTGCTCGTGCACTTCTGACAACCGATGCAGAGATAAGGATCGACTTCGATTCGTCCAAACGGAGGGTGGTCTTCATCCGGCACCCAAAACATACACGCCTCAATCGGGCAGTACTCGACGCATGCCGGTGAACCGGAACAACCGGTGCAGCAGTCGGTCGTGATCGCCAGGATGCGCGGCCGCTTCTTACGTTGCGCCTTGCCGTCACCCTCCGACATCGGCCAGTGCTTGTCTACGATGTCGTACATCCGCTTTTGAACCCTCACGTTCGCAGTTGAGAAATCGTACTTGGACTCTAACATAGCTTTGCGTATTTCCTCAACGATTTGTGTCGAAACAGGTTGTTGCTTGCCGCTGGACCTTCATTAGCTTAGAAAGTTCGTTAGAAGAGGCTGATATCAAAGCGGAGGGAACGAACAATGGAAGCAATTTCGGGTGTATTTCGATCGAGGGAAGACGCAGAAAAAGCGATCAATGAATTACGAAGAGTTGGCATACCGGATAAGAGAATAGGATTATTAGCTCCTGGCAGTGACGACCGTGATTTAGAACGTGGTTTACCGGTTACAGACACAGAAGAACCCGGCATGGGCCGCGCCATGGGCGCCGCGGTTGGTGGCGCGATGGGTGCGGCCGGTGGCGCAACGTTGGGATTGGCGGTCGCGTCGTTGGCAGTGCCGGGCGTTGGTCCAGTGATCGCGTTTGGCATGGTGGGCGCGGCGTTGCTGGGCGTTGTCGGCGCCGCTACCGGTGCGGCAGTCGGCGATCAGGTTGAAGAAGAGTTGGGTGAGGGCATACCTCACGAAGACATTTATCTTTACGAAGACGCACTGCGTCACGGCCGCTCGGTGCTTATCGTTTACACTGACGGCGACGACGAAACAGACAAGGCGGAAGATGTCCTCGTGCGATCGCGCGCGATGGATCTCGACGAGCTGCGCGAGAACTGGTGGACCGAATTGCGTGACAGCGAGCGCACGTATTATCACCGCGACGGGCGCGACTTCGATCAGGACGAGGAAAGCTACCGCCGTGGTTACGAAGCGGCGTTGCACCCGCGAAGACGCGGCAAGGCTTACAGTGAAGTCGAGCAGGATTTACAAAGCGCGTACGTGGGTGAACTTGACACTGCGTTCCGGGAAGGGTATGAACGCGGGCTGGCTCATCACAAGAGAGCCTCCGAAGCTCGTAACACCTAAGCCCGAAAGCTCGTAACAGTTGAAGGATTTCCTTTTGAACGCTGCCGTCCTAATCGCAATTCTGGGCGGCAGCGCACTAATCACAGGGTGGTTCACACGAACCGTGTACCTTCGCTGTTCAAACTGCGGCACTCTCAACGCGCGCCGTCGCCAGGAGTGCCGTTCGTGTAAGACTCCACTGCGCCAGTCGCTCTGAGTTCAGTCTTCTGCTCTGTGTCTCTGTGCCTCCGTGGTTCAATAATGCTATAAAAACAACCACAGAGACACAGAGAGGTTGTGCTTCTTGTGCCTCTTTGTGGCTACTCATGCAAACACACGCCGAACAAACCAACTATCGCCAAACACCAAACTACGCTGACACAATTGCCTTCGCTCAACAGCTCGCTGACGCTTCGCCCGCGATCGAATATCGCGGCTTTGGGCACAGCGGCCAGGGCAGGGAATTGCCGTTGCTCATCGCGTCCGAAACGCAAACGTTCACACCCGAAGCAGCGCGCGCCGCGGGAAAAGCCGTCGTGCTGATTCAAGCCTGTATTCACTCGGGCGAACCCGACGGCAAAGACGCCGGCTTCGCGTTGCTGCGCGACATCGCGATCACGAAAACAGCCGCCGGCATCCTCAATAATGTGGTCCTGCTCTTCATGCCGATCTACAACACCGACGGTCACGAACGCTCCACGCCGTTCAATCGAATCAACCAAAACGGTCCGGAGTCGATGGGCTGGCGCACGACGAGCACGTACCAGAACCTCAATCGCGATTACATGAAAGCCGACACGCCTGAGACGCGCGCGTGGCTTCGCTTGTGGAACGAGTGGGAACCAGACCTCTTCATCGATTGCCACGTCACGGACGGCGCGGACTATCGCTGCAACATCACCTATCACCACGAACACCACGCGGGCATCGATGAAGCTGTGCTCGAATGGGAACGTGACGTGTTTGACGACAAGGTCGCTAAAGCAACGGAAGCCGCTGGCAACGTCATTTCGTGGTATCTCGAGTTCATCGACAATCGCGATCTGACACTCGGCACACGCGACTTCAACGGCTCGCCGCGTTTCTCGACCGGCTATGTCCCGCTGCGCAATCGTCCCGGCATCCTGATCGAAACGCACATGATCAAGGATTATCGCTCGCGCGTGATCGGCACGTACGACTTTCTCCGCGCCGCGTTAACCGAAGTGAACAACGATCCGGATCGACTAATTCGAATCGGCCGTGAAGCTGACATGCGAACCACCGACGCAGGGCGCGTTTACAATCCGTCAGCTCTCTATCCCCTCGATTTCGAACTGACAGAGGAAACCACTCCGTTCACATTAAAAGCGTTTCAATACGAGACTGAACAGAGCGAAGTCTCTGGCGACCTGCGCGTCATCTACGGCCGCGAGCCTCTGGATCTGACGATTCCGATGTACGACACGTTTCGCGTAACAGCCGCGGTCGCGCCGCCGTTGCACTACATCGTGCCCGTGCAATGGACCAGCGTGATCGAAGTGCTGCACGCGCACGGCGTACGTTTCCGATCGTTAGCGGAGCCTGTGTCGATTGAAGTTGAGAGTTATCGCCTTACGAATGTCCGGTGGCCGTACGAACCATTTGAAGGACGGCACATGCCGCAGTTTGAAGTCGAACGCACTACAGGGACAAGAGAGTTTCCGGCGGGCTCCTTAGTGGTGCCCGTAGCCCAGCCGTTAGGCAAACTCGTGCTGAATTTACTCGAACCGGAAGCGCCCGACTCGTTCGCCAGGTGGGGCTTCTTCAATGCGATCTTTGAAGAGAAAGAGTACGCCGAACATTACGTGCTCGAAACACTCGCGCGCGCGATGATGCAAAACGATCCCGGGCTCAAGCGTGAATTCGAAGCACTGCTCGCAAGCGATCCGGACTTCGCGGCCAGTCCCGCCGCGCGGCTGCGTTTCTTTTACAAACGTTCGCCCTACTGGGACCCACAAATGAGTCTGTATCCAGTAGGGCGAGTCACGAGTTCGCTTGAGTTACCTCTTGTTTGATAGTGGACGCCCGACGAGCTTCCGTCTATCGAACGGTAAGGTGTCGGGCGTCAAGCAGGGCAAACAGTGTGCTTGTTTGCCTATACGACTGTCCTACGTCCTCCGATAATGTTGATAAGCAGCACGACCAGCGCCAACACCAGCAATAGATGAATGAATCCACCAATAGTGTAGCTACTGACCACGCCGAGTAACCACAGAACCAACAGGATCACAAAAATCGTCCAAAGCATTTCTTTCTACCCTCCTTTTGTCAACCACGCACCAAGTTTCGCCATAAGTTCGTTGGCACAAAAGCAATCACGAGAGGTAAGTGCAACGTCCATGCCGTTTCGGATCGCGGGTTTTTTGCGCCAAATTTGACTGAATGCGTATTAAAAGTTTCCACTCATCTTCAAGTCGTGGCCGTTTTTAATCTTCCGGCTGGACTAAACGAGATATTGGCTGCTAAAGTGGCGCTTGCGTTCGTACTTCTGCGAACGCACGGGAGTGTTACGAACATCTCAGTTCGCGCAAGGTCCTTCCTTCGAAGTTCCGACGCTTCTCCTAACCCGATTCTTTGTGTTTTGAATTAAGTTTTCACGCGCCACCCCGTTGACCCCCGGGAGGCCGTTCTGGAGGTTTTTTGTATGCCCACCCCCACGCCCCGAGTATCCGTTCGTACCCGCCGAGTGGCTTTGGTTTGTCTTGCAGTCGTCACGTTCTCCCTCGTCATCGCAGCTTCAATCGTCACCTACCAGCGCCGCCAGCCCCCTGTGCAGCGCATCAACTATTCGCAACTATATTCGCTGGCTGAAGCCGGCAGCGCCGCTGCTCTGCAGATTGAAGGCGAGACGATGACTGTGACGCGGCAGGACGGCTCGATTGTCGAAGC
>DASUPR010000289.1:0-3932 GCA_036281015.1 Pyrinomonadaceae bacterium | reverse complement strand
TTTGTACGATTGCATCGTTGTCGGCGGCGGACCGGCGGGTCTTTCCGCGTCGCTCTTCCTCGCTCGCTACCGCCGCCGCACGCTCACCTTTCACCATAACAGCCCGCGTAATGAGTATGCCCACGGCGTTCATGGTTTCCTCGGCCATCATGGAATACGCCCGGCTGAACTCCTCGCAAGAGGACGCGACGAAGTCATAAGTCATGGTGGACTGATCGTAGACGGTTGCGTTACCGAAATTGAGCGACTCTCAAACAACCACTTCCGAGTCGGCGTCGGCGATATGGATCCTGACCGTCGCACATTCGATGCTCGCCGCGTTCTGCTGGCAACCGGATTGCGCGACGTCACGCCCGATTGTCCGGGCTTTCGCGAATTTTACGGTTTCAGCGTTCATCACTGCCCCGACTGCGATGGTTACGAATGCCTCAACAAGCGAATCGGCGTGCTCGGAACCGGCACAAAGACCGTGGGGTTTGCTCTGAGTTTGCTGACCTGGACCAACAACATAACGCTAATCAACGACGATAAGGCCGGTCTTACCAAGGACGACCGTGCGAAACTCGCCGCTTTCGACATCAGCGTGCGCGATCAAAGCATCGAGTCGCTGGATGGAGACTTCGAGTCGAAGCAATTACAACGAATACTATTCACCGATGGCGACGTGTTGGAGTGCGACGCGCTTTTCTTTAACCTCGGGAACAAACCCGCAAGCAATCTGCACGAGATGCTCGGCTGCAAGATCGACGAGAATTGCGGCTTGATATGGGTTGACCAAACGCGACAAACGAGCGTCGAGGGTGTTTACGCCGCCGGCGACATCACACCAAATTCCCAGTTGGCGATTGTTGCCGCAGCCGAAGGCGCGATGGCAGCCATCCACATCCACGATTCGTTAATCCCTTCCGAGCGCAAGCCTAAATAACTTCAATCCCACAAGCGCGGCTCCAAAGTTGCAGCAGTGAAAGTACGCAAATAGCGAAGTGATGTAGAAGTCGACAGACCTCACGCACTTAACAGTAATCATCAATAAAAGGGAGAAACATGGCAGAAACATCAGCATCAAGAACCGCACAATCAGGCATGGTCACCGGACTGTTCCCAGACAGAGAGAGCGCCGAGCGCGCATACGGGTCCATGACCGAGCGAGGTTACAGGCAGGACGACGTTAACCTGATTATGTCGGACGAGACACGAAAGAAACATTTTACCGACGACGGTCGCGAGACTGAGCTCGGCAACAAGGCGCTTGAAGGCGCCGGAACTGGTGCGGCGATCGGTGGCGCAGTGGGTGCCACATTGGCTGCCATCGCAGCGATCGGAACGACGTTAGCTTTACCGGGGCTGGGCCTGCTCATTGCTGGTCCAATCGCAGCAGGATTAGCGGGAGCCGGCGCGGGCGGCGCCACTGGCGGATTGATCGGCGCGCTCGTCGGTGCAGGCATACCGGAAGAACGCGTCAAGCACTACGAAGAAGGAATCAAGAAGGGCGGAATCATGATGGGCGTCACGCCACGTAATCCTGAAGACGCTGCTTACTTCGAGGAAGACTGGAAGAGAAATCGCGGCGAACAGGTTTATCGTTAAACCGCGCCTCGAAGGAAGGAATACGATGAAGCGAACTTTAGTTGTTACATGCCTGCTTGCGGTGCTTGGTCTTGCGGGTTGCAATGGCACCACGTCCAACAGCAACACCGCGAATGGCAACGCGAACCTGAACTCGAACACTGCACCAGCTAATACAGGCGTGCTGCAGAACAACAACGGGAATCAGAACACTTCGGGCGTTCGTCCCATAAATGCGAACAGCAGCCCGAACAGCAACGCATCACCCGGCAACCAGAATGATTAGCTGACGCGAAATCATTGTGGGGAACAAAAAGGGCAAGAAGGCCGAGCGCCTTTTTGCCCTTTAGTTTTAATCAACATTCCCTAAACAAACAGGTGTGAAGGATCCAGGTCCTCGCGAAGGATACGCAACTCTTCGTCGCTGGGAGCTTCGGTTGTTGTCAGTTGCGGTGAAATGCGTATGTCCCAACCCGTGTTCTCTCTTACTTGTTCAACGGTGCATCCCGGATGTAGTGAAGTCAGCACCATCTCACCATCAGAAAACTCGTAACATCCCAGGTTCGTGATGACCATTTCCGGACCACCACCCGGCAGGCCCAGTTTGTGCCGGCCTTCTGGTCCACCGACAAATCCGGGAGACGTAATGAAATCGACACGTTCGGGAAACGAGCGTTTGCTTTGCGGCGCGATCACCAATACTCGCTTTGCCAGAATGGCGATCTCACATGCGCCACCACTGCCGGGCAAACGCACTTTCGGATGTTGATAGTCTCCGATAACAGTGGTGTTGAGATTACCGAAGCGATCGATCTGAACGCCTTGCAGAAATCCCACGTCGATGAGACCGCCTTGCAGGTAGAAGCTGAACACATCGAACATCGAAAAGACGCCCAGCGAGTTGGTAACGAGCGACGGATCACCGATTGAAATCGGCAAACGTTTAGGGTCAGCCCCAACGGCGCCTGATTCGTAGATGAGAACGAGTTTCGGCGCGTGCAGGCGGCGCGCCAGGTTACACGCAAGGTTCGGCAATCCAATCCCGACAAAAACTACTTCGCCATCGCGGAGTTGACGTGCCGCCTGGCAGACCATCAACTCATTCGGACTGAATTGTGGTCCATCAGTAGCCATCGTTGACCGGCTCACAGTAATCAGGCCGCGCTTTCAGTCGATCTATTTCAGCGCCCATGCGCGCGACATACTCGCCGCGATCGCGCAGCCCGTAAACCCACTCTTCCAAATACTTATTGAACAACTCTTCGTTTTGCGAAATCTCGCGCCAGCGAACATAGAAATCGTTGTCGCGATCGTAATAGCCTTGCGCGTACGAAGGATGGCAGCCAAAAGGTTCATGGACCACCGCGCTGACGATCATTCCCGGGATCAACGTTCGGTTTGGATCAGAGCGAATGACGCTTTCGGAAACTATCTCTTCAGCAACCACAATAGTGTTCCGTGAAGCGAACGCTGCTTCCTTTTGCACTCCAATGAGTCCCCAGATTTGCGCGTTGCCATTCTCGTCGGCGCGTTGAGCATGAATGATCGCCGTGTCGGGATTCAACGCCGGCACTGCGGCCAGTTCTTCTCCCGTGAAGGGACAAGTGATTGTCTTGATCGACGGATTCACACGCGGAAGATCGCTGCCCATGTAGTTTCGCAGCGGATAGAAAGGCAGCTTCGCCGCGCCGGCGGTCAAGCGCGCGACCATACCAAAGTGCGAGTATTCTTCGAGTTCGATTGAATTGGGAACGCCCTGTTCGACAGCGCGGCGGAGTGCATAAAGCGGGCCGGCGCCGGGATTACCCGCCCAACTAAACACCAGTCGTCGAACGCAACCGGCTCCGATCAATTGATCGTAAATGACGTCGGGTGTGAGACGGCAGACGGTTAGATCGCGTCGTCGTTGGCGAATGATCTCGTGCGCGGCAGCGAAACAGATCAGGTGCGTGAAGCCCTCGATGACAATCACCTCGCCGTCGTGCACAAACCGGCGTATTGCGTCACCCATCGTCATTAACTTGGTTTCTTTATCCACGGAGTACACAGATTATATTAGTCTGTGTAATCTGTGGATATGCACATTCGTTTTTTACTACTTATTGTGGTCCTGCTTCTCGCTGCGCCCAGTTGTCCCGCAGCTGATGTCGACTGGTCCAAAGCGCGCGCCGAAGCAGTTCAACTACTGCAGGAACTAATAAGAATCGACACTACCAACCCGCCTGGTAACGAACGTGCTGCAGCCTTGCACCTGCAAAAGCTCCTCGAGTCGGATGGGATTGAGACTCGCGTGCTCGACGTCGCGCCGGGACGCGCGAATCTCTACGCTCGCATCAAGGGCGACGGCAGCCGGCGACCGCTGATCC
>DASUPR010000288.1:0-3504 GCA_036281015.1 Pyrinomonadaceae bacterium | reverse complement strand
GCTCGCAGCCATCGCCGGCATTGCCGGAACGATCTTCGGTGGTCCAGGCGTAGGCCAGTTGGCCCAGGCGCCGTTTGCGGTTTACCTTCTGAAGTTCAGCCGCGAATACGAAACTGAAGCCGACATACTCGGCGCACAGATCATGGCCCGAGCTGGTTATGACCCGCGCGATCTGGCCAACATGTTTCGCACGATCCAGCAACAAGGTGGTGGATCCTCCGGAGGCTTCCTGAGTAGCCATCCCAGCCCAAACGATCGTTATGCGCGTATCAATCGTGAAGCCCAGATGCTGCAACGTGGCGCTCCTGTTCGCGAGACGCGCGAGTTTGCTCGCGTTCAGGAACGGTTGCGCGGCTACGGGAATGCACCTTCAATGGCTGAGATAGCTCAGAGCGGTCAGCGTTATCCGTCGGGCGAGAACACCAGCTATCCGAGCAACATGCCGAGCGGACGGGTTGCGAATCCGTCGTCTCGCTATCAGAACGTTTCGATCTTCAACGGTGGCGTGCGTGTGAATGTGCCGTCCAACTGGAGACAGATCAACGAGGGCAATTCGGTGTGGTTCGCGCCTGAGGGTGGTTATGGCAGCGTAAACGGCCAGGCCATCTTTACACACGGCACGAACTTCGGCGTGGCGCAGACCAACAACCGCAACTTGCAGCGCGCGACTGACGAGATTATCAACAGTTTCGCTCAGGGAAATCGCAATTTACGCGCAACCGGTAATTATCAACGGACGACGATCGACGGTCGTGCGGCTTTGTGGGCAACGTTGACGAACGTCAACGAAGCAACCGGGCGTCCCGAGACGATCAGGTTGATCACCACGCAACTCAGAAACGGTCAGGTGCTGTACATGGTCGCGGTCACGCCGCAGGGCGAACGCAACTTTGATAACGCGTTCAACCAGGTGCTGTCGTCAGTGCGCATCAACGACCGTTAATCTGTGGTTTTAGCTTTTTGCCAGAGCTCTTCAAGTTCATCGATCGAGGTCGCGTCAAAAGCCTGACCTCGATCGTGAAGTGAAGTTTCAATGTACGCGAAGCGGCGCCGGAACTTGCGATTCGTGAGTTTCAGCGCCGCTTCCGGTTCTACCTGCATGTGGCGCGCGATGTTCGTGGCCGCGAAAAGTAGATCGCCAATCTCTTCTCGCACACGCGCGTGATTTGCTTCGTCTTTCAGATTTGAATGATCCCGGATTGCGTGGCGTAGCTCTTCAATCTCCTCCTGTAACTTGTCGAAGATGTCGTCTATCGACTTCCAGTCGAAACCAACACGAGCGGCCTTAGTCGACAGTTGATGAGCTTCCATCAACGCGGGTGCTTTTGAAGAGACGCCGTTGAGCAGCGAAGTCTTCACGTCTTCAGTTTTGCCGGCGGCGCGCCGCTCTTCGGCTTTCATCGTTTCCCAGTTCAACAGGACCGTGGCTGAGTCTTCTGCAGTGACGTCGCCAAAGACGTGCGGATGCCGCCGCACCATCTTGTCGTGAATGGCGCCGATGACGTCGTCCATATTGAACTCGCCACGTTCCTTCGCGACCTGCGCGTAGAAGACGATTTGAAACAGCAGATCGCCGAGCTCGTCGCGCAGTTCCGCGGGCTTGCCTTCGCGTGCTTCTTCGACGGCTTCGAAGGCTTCATACGCCTCCTCCAGCAACATCGGCGCGAGTGTGGCGTAGGTTTGTTCGCGGTCCCAGGGACAGCCATTTGGCGAGCGCAAACGTTCCATTAAGTTAACGAGATCGTTGAACGTTGTGGGCATGGCAGTAGTCTATGCTACCATCAGGCTAAATTCACAATAGAGCTATGAGTGACGATCAACCAACTTTCAAAGTAACGGATCGGCGGCTGTTCAACGCTGACGGAAGCCCGCGCGATCTTCCTCCAGAAGAGAAGCCCGAGCCGAAGCCGGAACCGGTCGCAGCGCCTGCGGAAACGCCGGTTGCGAGCGGCGCACAAGCCGAGGCAGCAGCGCCGCAGCCTACGGTTGAGGTGACCGAGGTTCCTGACGACGACGAGGATTTCACGCCGGAAGAGCTCGCCGAGGCGCGCGATCCGGCAGGTTTCATCAGCTTCATCATGTCGATCGCTTCGAATGCGGCATCGGCATTGGGCATGATGGAACACCCGGTGACGCATGCGCGCGAGGTCGATGTCGAGCTGGGCAAGCACTGGATCGACGTGCTCGGCATGCTGCAAAAGAAGACCGCGGGCAATCTCACGAACAAAGAGAAGCAGATGCTCGACGGGTTCCTCTCGGATTTGCGGATGCAATACGTCTCGCTCGTGAATGCCGCGCCGCGCGCGCCACGCTTCTCCGGCAGTGACATCACCGGTGGGAGATGAGACTCACTTTCCTCGGTACAGGAACATCGACTGGAGTGCCGTCGATTGGTTGTGATTGTGAAACCTGTACCTCGGATGATCCGCGCGATAAACGTCTCAGAGTCTCCGTAATCGTCGAACACGCCGGCCGGACCATCCTGGTCGACACGTCGTCGGACTTTCGCCAACAGGCACTGCGTTTTGGACTCAAGCAACTCGATGCGGTGCTGATCACGCACTGTCACGCCGATCACATCTTCGGTCTCGACGACATTCGCCCACTCAATTTTCGTTTCGGCGCACTCGGCGTTTACGCCAACGAACGCGCCTGGGTCGATATCAAACGCATCTTTAAATACATCTTCGAGCCGACATATTACGGCGGTGGACTGCCGCAGGTGATCCCTTACACGGTCTTTCATCGCGCGCCGTTTTGTATCGGTCCGGAGCTCCAAATTACGCCGCTGGAAGTGATTCACGGCCGCCTGCCGGTGATGGCGTATCGCTTCAACGATTTTGCTTATCTCACGGATCTCAGCGAGATACCGGCTGAGACGATCGACTCGTTGCAGGGTCTCGACGTGCTCGTGCTCGACTGTCTTCGTTTTCGCGAGCATCCGACGCACCTTTGGGTGGATCGCGCGCTGGAATACATCGAACTGATAAATCCGCGCCGCACGTTCTTCACGCACATCGCGCATGACATCAAACACGGTCGCGACTCCGCGCGGTTGCCCGCACACGTGGAGTTTGCGTACGACGGACTGGTAGTGGAGGCATTGACGATTGATGATTGACGATTGTCGATTTTGAAAGGCGTTCCGGGTTCTTCAATCGGCAATCGAAAATCGACAATCAACAATTTCCTATGCGTCTCTTTCACGGCACCGATAACGCGGAAATCCAGCGCCCGACCGTGCTCACGCTCGGCGTGTTTGACGGTTTGCACCTGGGCCACCAGTTGATCATGAAGACTGTTGTCGAGCGCGCGCGCGAGGTTGGCGCGGTGCCGACTGTGATTACTTTCGATCCGCATCCACGCGCGGTGCTGCACCCCGAATCCGCGCCGCCGTTGTTACAAACCTTCGACCAGAAGATCGAAGGCTTCGGCGTGCTCGGTATTGAGCAGACGATCGTCGTGCGTTTCACGAAGGAGTTTTCCAACGTCAGCGCCGAAGGT
>DASUPR010000287.1:0-14156 GCA_036281015.1 Pyrinomonadaceae bacterium | reverse complement strand
ACCTTGTAAAAAATTTGCATCGGCAACGCGATCGCCAGTGCAACTCTTTCCGCAACGGCCAAACCGATCAGTTTCGGCGCCTGTTCGCCGAGCACGATGTGCAACGACGTGATGATCACGAACGCGATCACAAACGCGATCGTGTGTCGCCACCATTCGGAAACACGCCCGGCCAGCGGACCTTCCAAAAGCCGCGCGATGGCCGGTTCACCGATCCAGCCGAGTCCGAGCGATGCGAGCGTGATTCCGAGTTGGCACGCCGAAAGATACGAGTTGAGGTGTCTGAGCAGCTCCAACAGCCGTTTCGCGCTGCGGCTTCCGGCAGCGGCGAGCGTCTCAATCCGCGAAGGACGAAGGCCGACGAGCGCAAACTCGGCGGCGACAAAGAAGCCGTTCGCGGCGACCAGCAGCAAGACTGAAAAGAGTTTTATGAGTGTGGCGGCGGTTGACGTGTGAGCAAGAGCTTCGCCTTCAGCGAACAGTAAACCGAGCCAGATACTTGGTAGTTCGTCCATTCTGAGGTGGACGAGAATAATACCACGAAGGCTGGACACAGATCAGTGGTTAAGCCGTTCGAAGGAGCAGCTTCAATAGAAAATCGTTGCTGGCAGTTAACTAATGGCCGGCAGCGGCTCCGGCTACTCGGGTTCGGACAGGGCGCCTGTCGTGTTTGGCACGGGCGCGAGCGAGCGCCTGATCAACGCGAGGTTCGATATTGCACTCCGGTTGGCGGCAAACTGCGGCCAACTCTGAGACCACCAGATAACGTGAACGTTCGAGCATTCTCTGCTCGCGAAAAGAGAGTGGTTTGAGTGTACTCAGATAAGTCAGGTGTTTGAGCACCTCGGCCACTTCAAAAATGTCGCCGGTGCGCATCTTTTCTGAGAATTCCTTAAAGCGATCCTTCCAATCATTAGCCGGGGAGGAAAAATCATCTGCTAGTGCTTTGAAAAGCATTTCACACTCACCCGATGAGATTGGGGCTCGCAGGCCAACTTCAGAAGCATTGGAAACCGGTACTAAGACCAGGGAGTTGTTAGCAGCAAGACGAAGCGTATAGAAAGGTAGGAGAGTAGCGCCTATCTGCTTCTGTTCTATTTGCTCGATGGTCCCGATTCCATGATTCGGGTAAACGACTTTCTGGCCGACTTTGAAGCCCACCATGCACCTCCATCGAATTTGAAACATCAGACTGCGCCGCACGCGCAGGCTTGGGGAATTAAAACGAGTGACGCGGGTTGCGTCGGAAGCCCTAGTTGGTAAGTAGTTGAAGTCTAGCAAGCGATCTTGCGAAGCGTCAACCCGAATAGCTCTTGTAGGACTAATAGGTTCTATTGCTTCACTGCGAGTTCGAAGTCCATGAGGTTTTGGCAGGGTTTTAGTTCGAGATTAGTTTTTTGCGACTCGGCCGCGCGGCGCAGTTTTGTTCGTGTTTCGGCAGATTCAGGCAACCGGAGCTTGGCGAGTGTGTTTGTTTGGGCGTCGAGCGGCCGGACGAGCGCGAGGTAACGGCCGGGCGGCAAATTGTTAACGGCAAAGGTGCCATCGGCCTCAACCGTGGTCATAAAATGACGCAGCACGTCGGTTGTTTTTTCCCTTTCGGCAGGAAACAAATAAACACCAAAACCCGACGGTATTTCGCTGTTTTCCGCAGGTTTTAAACGGCCGCGAATTGACGCCGCGCCTTCGGCAAGCGTGATCGTGACGTTAGTGATTTGCTCGCCAAACTTGATCGTCGTCCAGTTAGCAGCAGGGTCTGTTTTCGGCGTGGCGGCAATGCTGATCGAACTCAGATACCAGTAACGCGCATAGAAGCGTGGATCGAAAAGATAACGACCGGGCGAAAGATTTCGCAGCATAAAGCTTCCGTTTGCATCCGGCGAAGCCGGGATCGCAACCATCCGCAGGAACGGCAGATTTTCTTTCTCGGTATTTTCCTTCTCAGGCCGCTGGAGTGTCACAAGCATCTCCGCAAACAGCGGCCGCCGCTTACCCTCACACGCAGCAACTTTGGCGGGTTCGAGAGTGATTCGACCACTGATCGAGGGCAAAGGGCGCGGCACCAACTCCAGTCCGGTCACGTCAGCGCCTTTGACAACAACACGCTTCGGCTCGGACATCAACGTGTCCGGGGCTGTTCCGGACGGTGACAACGGTGGTTTCACCTCAGTCGCAACGATGTCGTATTCGCCGTCGGCAATTCCGGGGAATTCAAAACCAGTAGCGCCCGGCATTTGAAACGCATTTGCGATCGGAATCACGCTGCCGGCCGGCGTCAGCGTTATCGAACCATTGGTCATGCCGACCAGCTTCATCGAACCACTGACGGTATGGCCTGGTTCACCTCGATAACGAATGTCGGCAGTGATCTCTTCGCCGCTGCGTAGCGTTATTTCCGCAGCCGTGTCGCGTGTTGAGGAGGGCGAGTAGGTCGGGAGATCAAGATCGTACGGATTGAGATTGAACGACTGCGATGTAGTTGCTCCACCGGCACTGACCACATACGTTCCGCTAGACAAACCAAACAGGCGGTAGACACCACGATCGTCTGTCGTTCGCTCTAAAGCCACGCCGCCGCCGACCAGTGGAGCCTCGCCTTTTGCATTGCGGATCATCACGGCGCGAACGCGCACGCCGATCACCGGTTCTCCGGCTCCATTGAGCACCGTTCCCGTGATCACGCCGCCACGGACCAACTCGAGCCGCACAGTGTCGCCAAGGCGATAGTGATTGAACGGCCAGACAGTGTCGCCCGACTGCGTTACGTAAGCGGGATACGACGCCGAAAGGAGGTAGAGCGAAGGGGTGAGTCCAGCAAAACGAAAGTTTCCTTCCGCGTCGGTAGTCGACGTTCGACCGGCGCTACCCGCCACTTCCCGAACCGATACACGGACGTTCGCTAGCGGTTGTCCACTTTCATTCACGACCGAACCACTGATGCTCCCATCCGCCGGATCTTCAGTTGCGACCGGCGCGGAGTTCGAGCCTTGCGGTCCCGTTTGCGCTAAGACTGAGGCGCAGCATAGGAGCATCGCCGCGAGTAAAAGCGCATTACGGAGTCGGCGCAAAAGTTGTCGCATCGATAGTAATCCTCACGTCAGTGATTACACCGTCTGAAACACTTACTTCTTTTTTCACCGGCTTGGGCAGGTTAATGCCGCCACCCATAACAGTGGCGGTGATCTCATACTGACCCGGTGGTATTCCTTCGACCAGGAAATTGCCACGAGCGTCCACGATCGGCGGCCGCATAGACGAAGGAGTGATCTCTCCCGGCTTTCCTAAACGAACGTATATACGCGCTCCCGAAGGCAACGATCCATTTTCTATCGCGACGAGGCCGCGAAGAGTCGCAGTGCCATAAGCCAGAAAGACCTTCACGCCCGTTACCTGCTCTGCTTCCTTGACCTCGACGCGTGTCGCCGCCACGCCGTCACGCTCGATCCGCGATATCGAAAAGCCTTTTGGTGGATACGGATTAACTGTTCCACCGAGCGAAATACTCACCATGCCTGTCGCCAGTCCGGCCAAACGAAAATTTCCGTCCGCCGCGATCCGCGACGAGACGGAGTTGCCATAACCCGTGCCCGGAGGGGGCGGCACATAACCCCGCATCAACATCTCTGCCAGCTGGGCCTTCGCTGCCTTGTTATCAGTATCGAGGATCACGATCCCGGATATACTTGCGCCGCGCGAGAGTTTGACAATCACACCGGTGACGTCTCGATCGACTACTTCGAACGTCGTTGTCTCGCCACGTAATTCGCTGCCCTCCTCCAGGAACATCACCGTGCTGTACTTGCCCGGTAACAAGCCTTCGGCAACGAAATCACCGCGAGAGTTGGCGGACACAACCGAGTTCAGATATTCAACTTGCTGCCCGACCAGGCGTTGCAAACTAAAGCGCAGGTTCGCCACAGGCGCATTGGTGTCGCCGTTTATGACTCGGCCACTCGCCGAATACGTCTGCACCGCGCGGCCCAGCATAATGTCGACGTCTTTCGCCTCGCTTCCTTCACTCACCTCGATGACAGTGGCGTTCGCGGAATCGGCGGCGTCCGGATGAAACACCTGGCTGTAGTTCGATTGGTTTGGTGAGTATCGGGCGAAGTTGCCACGACCGGCTGCGACTTTGTAACTGCCCGGTGCGAGTCCGAAGACACGATAAATACCGCGATCGTCCGTTTGCGCGGTCAACGTCGGAAACGGCGCCTGTTGCGGTGTTCGGCGAGCCAAAGCAGCCAGGCTGTAGATCTCGATCTGGTGCTGAATGATGGGATGTCCGTCGGCATCTCTGACCTTGCCGGTGATCACGCCGCCGCGAACGAGCGAGAAGTTTATCCCTTCAACGTTTTCGTCGTCGCCAAGCACGACGTTTCTCCGATCCTCGGAGTTACTCGGAATGTAAGCCGGCGCGACGACCGTAACCACATAGCTTCCGGCAGGAATGTTTTGTAGTCGATAGATTCCCTCTGCGTCGGTTACTGCGCGGGTGAACGGATCGAAAGAGCTTTCGATCGCGCCTTTGCGTAGACCAACAACAACGCCGGGCGCCGGTTTGTTCTTGATCGTAACGCGCCCTGAAACTGAACCACGCGGAGTTTTCACCTGTTGCTTACCCGGCGACTGCGCAAACACCGAAGCAGCGAAGCAGAGACACGTCAACAAGGTGGGCAATGCACTGCGAGCGGAGGACCTCATACAGTTGCTCCCTTTCTGGTGGGCCGCCGCATCATAGCGCAGGTTAGTTCATGTGGAAAGCCTCATCTGTTGCTGTGGCGCGCCGTGCGCAACGACCAAACTATTCTCGGTTGTCAGCTTTAAGATTCTACTGTTAGGATCGCGCCCCATGGCTCATCTTAAAATCACCGACGCCAGTGGCCGTCAGTGGCAGTTTTCGTTCGTGCCCCAGACCGCCTGCACGATCGGCCGTGCGCCGGACAATGCGGTGGTTTTGGATGATCCACGCGCTTCGCGTTATCACGCACACATCAACCAGGCAGAGAACGGCACGTTTACGATCGTCGACGGCGCAGTCGTCAACGGCCAGCTGCGCCGCAGCGCCAACAAAGTCTTCATCAACGGCGAGCCGCGTTTCGAACAGCAACTCAAAAACGGCGATCGCATCACGATCGGCGCCAGCACGTTGCGCTTCGAACAACCAGCCGAAGAGCGCACCACTGACGTTCGTTACGACGACAAACCGCTCGGTCATACACAACTGCTGATCTCCGCGAACGACGTGATGTCGACCGTGCTGCGGTCCAAGGACGAAGTCACGCCTGACGTGAAACGCGACAAAGTTCTCGAAGCTCTGCAACGCAAGGCAAACATCCTGAGCGCGCTTTACGAGATGAGCAAAACGCTCGGCTCGGTTTTCGATCTGAACGCCATCTTCGACAAGGCCACCGACATCATCTTTCGCTCGACACCTGCCGATCGCGTCGTGGCGTTGATCGCGGAAGGCGAAGGAAACGAAGACGCGAACCTGACACCGATCGCGATGCGCGCGCGCGACAACAAACTCGAGGCCCACGCACGCAAGCTTTCGATCGGCCGCACCATCACGCGCAAAGTCATGCACGATCGCGTCGCACTGCTTTCGCAGGACGCAGCGTCAGACGAACAGTTTGCCGGAGTTGATTCGATCGTTTCGCAAGGCGTGCGTTCGACGATCTGCGCGCCGCTCGTCGCGGAGACTCGCGTTCACGGCGCGCTCTACGCCGATCGTCTCGATCCGTTTGCCGCTTTCAAGCCTGACGATCTTGAACTGATTAGCGCCGTCGCGGCCCAGACCGCAATCGCAGTTGAAAACGCGCGCGCGCACGAACGGCTCGCGCGCGAAGAAGTCGCACGGGCAAACTACAGCCGGTTCCTGCCCGAATACGTCGTCAAACAAATGCTCGAAAATCCTGACTCGTTCAAACTGGGCGGCGTGAGTCAGGTCATCACGATTCTTTTTGCCGACATTCGCGGTTTCACGCGCATCTCCGAACACGCGCCTCCGGAAAAGATCGTAAACCTTCTGAATCGTTACTTTTCGGCGATGACCGACATCATCTTTGCGCACGGCGGCACGCTCGATAAGTATCTCGGCGATGGTCTAATGGCCCTATTTGGGGCGCCAACAACTACGCCCGACGACGCATCCAATGCCTTGAACGCGGCCGTGGCCATGCAGCGCCGCATGCTCGGAATCAATCGAGAGTTGCGCGAAGAGGGCTTTCCGGAGATCGGGGTCGGCATGGGCCTCCACACCGGTGAGGTAATCGTCGGTTACATCGGCTCGGAACGCCGCTCGGAATACACGGCGATTGGTGATACCGTCAACACGTCGTCGCGGCTCGAATCAAACGCGCGCGGCGGAGAAATCCTGATTAGTGATGCGACGGCAAAAGCCGCGCATAGCCGTTACAAGTTGAAGCCACGTGAAGCGATCATGGTCAAGAACAGGCAACAGCCTGTGATGCTGTGGGAGGTTGACTGGCAAAAGGCAAGCGGGTCGTTCTGAATCCTCATTTTTTATGTCGTTCATAGGCAAGACCAAGACTGTCCTCGGGTTGAATGCTCTCCGAGATCTTGTTTCCGACTCAATGGCTATCGACATGGGCTCCGCCAGCACGATCATTTCCGTGCGTGGGCGTGGAGTGGTTGTCGATGAGCCTTCCGTCGTAGCCATCAACAAAATCACCGGCGAAGTCATCGCCTTCGGCAACGAAGCTCACAAGATGCAGGGTCGCGAAGCACGCGACGTGACTGTGATTGCTCCGCTTGTCGACGGCGTCGTCGCCGACTTCGAACGAACGCGATTGATGCTCGATCACTTCGTTCGCCAGGCGCGCAGTGGTCTGTCGCATTTCAGCCGCCGCGCGATCATGAGCGTGATCTCGGAAGTGACGCAGGTCGAACAACGCGCACTGCTGGCCGCGGCGGAAGAGGCGCGGATCAGCCGCGTCTACATGATCGAAGAAGGACAGGCAGCCGCGATCGGCGCCGGTGTGGCGCTCGGAGATGAACACGCGGCGGCTGTTGTCGACATCGGCGGCGGCACGACGAACGTTGCCGCGATCATCAGCGGATCGATCATCGCTTCACGTGCGGAACGCATCGGCAGCGGAGACATCGATCTGGCGATCATGGATCGTTTGCGCCGTCACCGCGGACTGACGATCGGAGTACAAACCGCGGAGCGATTAAAACTGGAGCTCTGTTCCGCGATCGAGCCTGAAGATCCGAACAAGAAGGTCAATGTGCGCGGGCGTGATGTGCAAACCGGCAGTCCGGGCGCAGTCGACATCACCGCCGCTGAGGTTCACACGATCACGATGCCGATCATTCGCCGCATCTCCGAAGAGGTGCGTTTGATGTTGACCGAGCTCGCGCCTGAGGTTGCCGGCGATGTTTACGAGCGCGGTTTGATACTGACCGGCGGTGGCGCGTTGATGGAAGGTCTGCCGGAATACATGCAACGTGAACTCGATCTCGTCGTTAAAGTCGCCGACGATCCCCGCTTTGCGATCGTGCGCGGCCTGGCCCAACTTTACGAAGAGCCGCTGTTGCTGCGGCGGGTCGCGCGTACGGAACCACAGCTATTGTTGGACACTGAAGCCACTGCTTTCGAGACCTAATGGGTTTTTCCGACTTCTACAAACGTCAAATCACAGTCGCGCACATCTTCGGAATTCCGGTGCGCTTTGATTACCGCTGGTTCGTGGTTTTCCTGTTAAGTGTTTGGCTGATCGCGGTAAATCTCACGCGCGGCGGCATGTTTGTCGGCTCGTACCGGCTTCAGGCGGTGAGCACGACGACCGCGTGGATTCTCGGCGTAATCACAACACTCGGACTTTTTCTGTCCGTGTTGGCCCATGAGCTCTCACACGCATTCATGGCCCGTGCGGAAGGGATCGAGATCGAAGAGATCGTGTTGCACCCGTTTGGCGGACTCGCACGCCTGCGCAAAGAGCCGGAGAGTCCGGGCGCGGAATTCAGAATCGCCATTGCCGGACCGGCGGCGAGTTTCTTTATCGGCCTCATCACGTTTGTGTTGCTGCTGCCCACGATGCGCTCCGGCTTCACGATCGTCGCCGGAGTTTTACTGCTCCTCTGCGCGGGCAACATCCTGCTCGCGATCTTCAATCTGTTTCCGGGTTATCCGCTGGACGGCGGCCGCGTGCTGCGCGCGATTCTCTGGCGCCGCACCGGCGATATTCGCCAGGCGACGCGGATGGCCGGCATCTGCGGCATGCTGATCGCCGCGATTCTGATCATCTTCGGCATCTACATGGCGATTGCGCCGAACTTCCGTTCCTACTTCATGGGCTTCTGGTCGGTGCTCGTCGGTGTTTTTCTTTTCGACGCGGCGTACAGCGTGGTGAAGCACGTGCGCGTGCGTTTGCAGAACATCGTTCGCGAAGCCATGTCGGCGCCGTTCTCGATCGAGCCCGATCTGCTGATTAGTAACTTGATCGACTCCATCCTCCCGATGCACCGCCAGGTGGCTTTCCCGGTTGCTCACGACCGGCGGCTGCACGGAATGTTGTCCCTCGACGACCTGAAATCCCTACCGCGTGAACGCTGGCATCTCACTCGCGCGCGCGACGTGATGCGGCCGATCGCGCCGCGCTTCTTCGTCGAACCCAATGCCACGCTCGATTACGCTCGCGAACTGATGAAGCGCAACGGCATCGGCTCGCTGGCCGTCGTCGGCAAGAACGGCGAACTCGTCGGCTTCCTGCAAAGCGGTAAATTCAAACGTAAAAAACGCGTGAAACAATCCGGGTAAACTCCCGATTGTCTTGGCTGGGTTTTTCCGCGATAATCCGGACGGAGCTTTCAATCTCTAACCCTTTGGAGAAACTAAGTTGCTGTCGCTACGCCGAGGGTCGGGTACCCCAAAAATTGATAATACGAAGAGATGTTACTGCTACTGCCATATACCGAGTATCTGAGACGAGTCGTTGAGCCGCGCAATATCGCGGACATCGTCTTCGTCTTTTTGCTCGTGTATGCAGTCTTGAAACTCCTGCGAGGCACCCGCGCCGCGCCCATGGCCGCCGGAATCGCCGCTCTCGTTTTTCTCTACTGGCTTTCAATCAAACAGGATCTCGCGACGCTCGAGTTCGTTCTCAGTAACGGACTGCTCTACATCGGTATCGCCATCATCGTTCTGTTCCAGTCGGAAATCCGGCAGGCGTTGATTACGTTTGGCAATCGCTTTCGCGTCCCGTTCTCGCGTCATCGCGGGCAATTTGGCGAAGGCGTTTATGATGAAGTGATACTTGCGGCGACAACGCTTGCTTCGACAAAAACCGGCGCGCTGATCGTGATCGAGCGAAACGTCGGTTTGAAAAATGTGATCGACGGCGGCGTTCAGCTCGATGCGGAACTCAGTTACGACCTGCTTTTGAGTATTTTCAATACCGCGAGCCCGTTGCACGACGGCGCGGTTGTCGTGCGACGGCATCGCATTGCCGCGGCGTCGTGCTTTTTGCCGTTGACGCTGAATCCGCGTCTGTCCCGAGATTTGGGAACGCGGCATCGTGCCGCGATCGGCGTTACTGAAGACACGGATGCAGTCGCAGTTGTCGTCTCCGAAGAAACAGGGCTGCTCTCGTTCGTGCAAAAAGGTGAAATCAGGCGCGGACTCGATGCGACTAAGCTGCAGGAAGCGATCTTGGACGCGCTGGGTTTGCTGCCAAAAAAAGAGAAGGAACCACAGAAAGCGTCTGAACAGGACGCGGAAGAGATCGCGCCGGTGTGAGACTTATGCCATTCCAGGACGTAGACGAAATTGATGAGACTACAGTGCCCGCGCCGGCGCCGAGCCGCCTGGACAAGCTGGTGCGCCGCCTCTTCATTGAAGACTGGAGTCTCAAACTGCTCTCGCTCGCCATCGCGCTCGTGCTCTGGCTGCTCGTCACAGGACAAAACCAGCCGGTCACGGCGCACGTCAACGTCCAGCTCAATTTCATCCGGCCGCCGTCACTCGAGATCAGCAACGATCCGCCTCGCACTGTCGACGTGATGCTGACCGGGAGTCGAAACAAGTTAGACGATCTAACGACACTCGACCTCGTGGCCACGGTCGACATCAGCGACCAACGCGCAGGCGAGCGTGTTTTGCGTCTCGCCGACAAGGCACAGATTTCATTGCCGCAGGGCGTGAAGGTTGACGGCTTTCAACCGAGCGCGATTCCGGTTCGTCTCGAACCGATCATCGAACGCCAGGTTCCGATCGAGCCGAAGCTGGAGGGCGAACCCGCCGACGGATATGAAGTCTATGCCGTTCGTCCTAGTAAAGGATCGGTGACGTTGCGCGGCCCCGAGACTCGCGTCCTCGCACTACAAAGGGTGCAGACGGAGAGTATTTACGTGGGCGGACACAAAGAGACCATAAAGGCGACGAACGTCGCGATCGACGTGCCCGATCCGAAGGTGGACCTGATGGATCCGGTCGTAAATGTCGAGGTCGAGATCGGCGAGCGCCGCGTTGAGAAAAGTATTTCCGGCGTCGCGGTTACTGCTGCTGACGGAAGTCGGGTGCAACCGGCGACGGGTTCGGTGAGCGTGTTGGGACCAGCGAGTCTCGTGGAGTCGCTGAAAGCAGAAGATCTGAAAATCGTCGTTGACGGCAATGGACCAAAATTGGAATTGCCGCCGTCGTTAAATGGAAAAGTTATTGTGAAGTCGATTCAGCCGGGCAAGTTTCTCTTAGACAAATAATGAAGGCTCTTTTCGGAACCGACGGTATTCGGGGCGAGGCCGGGCGTTTTCCACTCGACGCGCCGACAGTCAAAACAATCGGATTCTCGCTGGCAAGCCACCTTGCCGAAACAATCGCAGAACCAGTCATCGTCATCGGCAGAGACACGCGCGAGTCCGGCGAGTGGCTCGAACAAGCCTTGATCGAAGGCGCAGCGCACGCCGGCGCGCAGTGTCTTTCGGCCGGCGTGATCACGACTCCCGGGGTTGCTTATTTAACTCGTCACCTGAAAGCCAACGCGGGTGTCGTAATCAGCGCCTCCCACAATCCATATCACGACAACGGAATCAAGATCTTTTCCCCGTCGGGCGAGAAGATCGATGAAGCGTTGGAACGCCAAATTGAGAGCGACATTGAGAAGGGATTTTCACCCATTGATTTTAAAAATCCCTCCCAAAAGGCCGCGGCTGGCTTACGCAACGATTACCTGCACTTCCTCACCAACGACATCGCCCACAACCTATCGCTCGACGGCCAAACGATCGTCGTCGACTGCGCCAACGGCGCCAGCACTGAATTCGCACCAAAACTTTTCGAAACTCTCGGCGCCCGCGTAATTCCGATCAACGCAAAGCCCGACGGCCGGAACATCAATCTCAACTCCGGTTCGCTACACATCGAGTCGCTCATGGAAGCGGTCGCCAAGGACAAAGCCGATCTCGGCGTGGCTTTCGACGGCGACGCCGATCGCTCTCTTTTCGTGGACGAAAAAGGCGGCTTCGTCGATGGGGACGCAACACTGTGGGTCCTCGCCAATCACCTCCGCGCGCACGGCCAGTTAAAAAACGACACCGTCGTCGCCACGGTCATGAGCAACATCGGCCTCGAAATCGCTTTTCGCGCGGTCGGAATCAAGCTGGTCCGCACCGACGTCGGCGACAAATATGTTCTCGACGAACTGCTGCGTCTCGGCGCGAGTCTCGGCGGCGAGCAGTCGGGACACATCATTCTGCCCGCTTTGAGCCTGGCCGGCGACGGCATGATCACCGCGATCTGCCTGCTCCGTGCCCTTCGCGAAACCGGCCAAACGCTCGCTGAAGCGACCGCCGGTTTTCAGCAATACCCGCAAATCCTCGTGAACGTCCGTGTCCGTGAAAAGCTGCCGTTCGATGAACTGCCCGCCGTGGATGCGGCAGTTCGGGGCGTTGAGGAACGGCTCTCGCACAAAGGACGCCTGCTGCTCCGCTATTCGGGAACGGAAGCGCTCGCCCGCGTGATGATCGAGGGCGAGAACCAGTCTGAGATTGAAGACTACGCGAACCGGATCGCGGAGGCGATCAAGCGAGAGATCGGCGCCTGATTCGGAGCTTCGCCTGAAATTTCTACATACCTACCTGAGAAATTTCTACATGCTCGCCCTCTTCGTCGCGGCCCGGTTCAATCGTCCGCAGCACTTCTCCACAGTATTTTCTAGGGAAACTCACTGAGTTCATCGCTTCAGAAAAAGATGGTTGCACGGCACGGGCGTTGCGATGTATATTGTGGGGCAAGAGAGACGGTTGGTGGATCCTCCGTCTCAAGTGGTTGCTGGGGTGAGGACAGTAACCACGAATATGGAAGGGCGCGACGCACTCCCACGTATGTCGCGCCCTTTCGCTTTTATCGGCTCTGTGCCGGCCAGGCCCCATGCAACGGCTCGAAATTTCGATAAACCAAAACGCTCGCAAGAGCCAAATCAATATCGGCCGCGGCATCCGGACGGACCTGGGTCAACTTCTCTCACCGGCGCTCGCGAATTCACCGCAACGCGTCGGAATAATCTCAAACAAGCGAGTTTTCGGGCTCTATGGCCGTGACGTTGTGCGCAGTCTCAAGCGCGCCGGCTGCAAAACTTCTTCGTGGTTAATGCCTGAAGGCGAGCGCTACAAGTCGTTCGCGATCCTTGAAAAAGCTGTTAAGTTCCTCACCGAAAACCGGTTTGAAAGAAATGATCTGGTGCTCGCGTTGGGTGGAGGTGTCGTCGGCGACCTCGCAGGATTTGCGGCGGCGATTTACCTGCGCGGAGTTCCGGTCGTTCAGGTCCCGACAACACTGCTCGCTCAGATCGATTCGTCAGTCGGCGGAAAAACCGGCGTCAACTTACCGGCCGGCAAGAATCTCGTGGGCGCTTTTCACCAACCAACCGCCGTTTTTATCGACACGGAAACGCTGATGTCGTTGCCGCGACGCGAATTGGTAGCCGGGTTTTGTGAAATGGTGAAACACGCGTTCATCGCCGATGAAAAGCTCGTTGGTAGGACCGTTAGTGCTCTTCGCGAGGTGGCACGGAAGCGAGAGTTTCTTTTGAACACGGATTTTGAGGAATTGATTGCGGCAAACTGCGCTTTCAAAGCGTCGATTGTCGCGAATGATGAACGCGAATCGACGTCGCGATCGGACGCGAAGTCGCGTCGCATTCTCAATTTCGGTCACACGACGGCGCACGCGCTCGAAGCGATTACGAACTATCGCGTGTTCCGTCACGGTGAAGCTGTTGGTTATGGAATGTTAGTTGCCGGAGAACTTTCGCGAAACCTGGGGCTCCTCGGCTCCAGGGAGTTGCAGTTGATGCGTGAGGCCGTCGCGCTTTGCGGACCACTGCCGCGCGCCGATCAGCTCGACGTCAGTCAAATCATCCGCGCGCTACAGCTCGATAAGAAAAGCGTCGACGGCCGGATCAATTGGGTGTTGCTTGAAGGGGTGGGCCTGCCGAAGATAGTCGACGGTGGGCTCATCAGTGCGAAGGTATTGCGTCAGTCGGTGCGAGCCGGATTGCAGCGGCCGAAGAAACCAACCGAGAGTGGTCATTGATGCAAACGCGAAGATCAACTGAACGCGGCAGCGCGAACATTAAATTTCTGATCGTGATGTTGATACTAGGCGCGTGTGCGTACGCCGCGTATCTCTACATCCCGGTGGCCTACAACGCGTATGCCTTCAAGGACCTGATGCAACACTACGTGGACGTTGCTTCGGCGGAGGGTAAGACACCGGCGGCGACGGCGGAACATTTGATGAAGAACTTCAGCGATTACGGCATTCCGGAAGACGCCGTCGTAACTCCCGTCAAACGTGACAACCGCCTCGAGGTCAGGGTCCAGTTCGTGAAGCCGATCGAGTTTCCTGGATACACCTACAACTACGAGTTTGACGAGACCGTAAAGAGCACAGCTTTCCTCGATTTCAGTAAATAATTAATTAACGTGGGGCGCCGTCGAGAAACGCTTTGAGTTTTCGCGAGCGTGAGGGGTGGCGCAGTTTGCGGAGCGCTTTTGCTTCGATCTGCCTGATTCTTTCGCGGGTGACGGCGAAGTGTTGACCGACTTCTTCCAGCGTGTGTTCGGAGCCGGTCGTGCCGAGCCCAAACCTCATCTTGATCACTTTCTCTTCGCGCGGCGTGAGCGTCGCGAGCACT
>DASUPR010000286.1:0-3153 GCA_036281015.1 Pyrinomonadaceae bacterium | reverse complement strand
ATCCACCGACGTACGCGTGAACATCGTCACGGCTGATCTCTTTCGCAAGTACCGCAAGCCGGAAGACTATCTAAAGGTGCCGGCGAGCGAACTCGAAAGAGATATTCACTCGACCGGTTTCTTTCGCAACAAGACCAAGTCGATTCAGGGTACTGCGAAGAAGCTGATCGAGAGCTTCGGCGGTGAGGTGCCGCACACGATGGACGAGTTACTCGAACTTCCGGGCGTCGCGCGCAAGACGGCGAACGTCGTGCTGGGTAACGCGTTTGGGATCAAAGCGGGTGTGGTGGTCGATACGCACGTGACGCGCTTGTCGCACCGGCTCGGTTTCTCGCAGGAGAAGACTGCGGAGAAGATCGAACTGGACCTGATCGAGATCGTGCCGCGAAAGGATTGGGTACTCTTTCCGCACCTGATGATCTATCACGGGCGGCAGATTTGTAAGGCGCGTGGTCCGCTGTGTGAAGAGTGTGTGGTAGAAAAACAATGCCCGTCTTCATATTTGAAGACGGGCGTTATGCCTGGAAGTTAGGCTACAAATGTTATTGCTTTGTCGCCGCTTCGATGATGCCTTGTGCGGCTTGCGTAGTCGGCGGCGTGACGATGTCTTCACCCGCTGACTTTGCTTTGCCTTTGTATTGTTTGCTGAACGCCGGATAACCCGCGCCGGGCTTCTCAAGCCTGACGTCAACGGTCAACTCATCTTTCGCTTTGATGTCGGCGACGACGACGCTGGCCGCGGTGTTTGTGGCGATCGCCGCGGTTGTGCTGCCGCCGTACGGGACCGTTGCCGCTGCGACTTGCGCGGCTGTGCTGCCGAAGACGCTACCGAATCCGCCGCCGCCTTTCTTGTGCGAGACGGTCGTGTAGACGATGTAGTCGCATTCTTTCTGGCGCGCTTCGGCTTCGATCTGGTTGAGAACCGTTGCCTGAATCGGCACTGCTTCGACGTTCGGCGCTTTGAGTTTCTCTTGGAGAGTGGCTTGAACAGCAGTGGCCAGGTTGGCTGCGTTCATGTTTTCAGCGACCTTGTCTGGTTTGACAGTCACCACGCCGATGCGAATGACGCCCGCTTTCTTCGGACCTAATGCTTCTGCAGGTTTGGCAGCTGACGAAGCTGTTGAACTGGGCGTGCTCTTGGTTGAACTCGGGTTTTCTGAGGCAGCTGCGGCCATGTCAGCAGCAGACGGCACTCCTGCCGGCGGGCCGTACATGCTCGCGAAGTCCTGCACTTCACGATAACCCGCGGGCACGTCAAAGAGACTCGGATCCAGTGTCGCCTGCGAGAACTCGATGACTTCATTGATCGTCGTGAAGCTCTCCCGGCCGTCGGGACCAAACATCGTCATCTTTTCGTAAACCGGATAACCCTTCTTGGCCGTGCCGATCTGTTTCATCTCGTAACGATCGCGGCAACCACCACCGCTGGCCTGCGTTTGCGGCGGCCTATAGTTGGCGCCGAGATCGCAATCGAGCGCGAAAGCCGCATCGATGTACCAGCCGTCGGTTTCCATCTTCACATTCACGGGCGAACACGCATCGGGCGACGAGCTCATCACCATCGTCGTGATGATGTGACGCGCCGTGTAGCCAAACATCTGTTTGCGCTCGCCTGTGTCGCGTGTGGTGACCGTCGAAGTCACAACTCCGCCTTTCGTAGTAGGCGTTGACGGGCCGGTTGGTCGGTTAGCAGTGTTGGCAGTCGACGTTGACGGCGTATCGTACGACTGAATCATGTACGTCTGAGTCGCCGGCATGATCGTGATGTTGCGCCGCAGGTCACATTGCGTAACCGTGACCATCTGGCCACCCATGTTTTCGCTGCGCTGCCGTTTGCCTTTGATGTAGCTGGTGTTTTCGTAAGTCTGGCCGCCGCTGGTTTGGCGGATTTTGACTTTAGTGTCCGCACTGACCGTCGTCGAAAGGACGACGAGACAGAAAATGGTTGATAGTGTTTTTAGCATTGGTACTCCCGGTTTGATCTCGATCTGAAACGCGCAAGGCGGAAGGGAAAAGTACCACGTTTGTATGGATTAAGCGAGGCGGCTAGAATGTGCCGCCGTGGCATACAGATTCCCCTGGCAACGACTCACGGATGAGCAGTTGCTAGATCTGCGCATTTGCGACTTGCCAATCAAAATCAAGGGCTCCTTTCTTGAACCTCACATCAAGCGGCTTTATAGCGAGCTGAACGCCCGCGGAATCCGCTTCAAACCCCATGTTTGGCTCGCCGAAGAGTGGTTTTCACCCGACGGCGTGCCCGGAATTGCGATCCCGTTTTACCTCGCCCATCCACGGCTCGTAAAGCTCGAACGCCGCCAGATGCTCGAGGTGGAGGGCGGCACGGACAAGGAGTGCATGCGCATCCTGCGTCACGAAGCCGGCCACGCGCTCGACACCGCGTTCCGGCTGCACTTCAAACGCCAACACCGCGCACTGTTCGGCTCGTTTGCGCAGCCCTATCCCGACTTCTACAAACCACGCCCGAAGAGCCGCCGATACGTGTTGCACCTGCCCGCGTGGTACGCGCAGGCGCATCCGGCAGAAGACTTCGCGGAAACGTTTGCCGTGTGGCTCACGCCGCGCTCGCACTGGCGCAGGCGTTATCGCGGCTGGCCCGCGTTGCAAAAGCTCGAGTACATCGACGAGCTGATGGAACAGATCGCGGGCACCAAACCAAAGAACCGCACGCGCACGAAAGTCGAACCACTCACTGCACTGCGCATTACACTGCGCGAACACTATCGCCGCAAACGCGAACGTTACGACTTCGAATGGCCCGCTGTTTACGATCGCGATCTGCGACGCATCTTCTCCGACGATCCACGACACAAGTCAAAACAGAGCGCCGCGAGTTTCCTGCGTTCGGTGCGCCGCGAGGTGCGACAGATCGTCGCCGAAGGCACCGGCGTGCACCAGTACACGATCGATCACGTGCTCGAAAATATGATCGATCGTTGTAAAGATTTGGGATTACGAGTAACAACCCCCTTTCGCGAAACGCGTCGACGTGTAATGATAGTGCTGACTGTGCAAGTAATGAACGTGCTCCACTCAGGTTATCATCGCATCGCCGTATGACCCTCGAGCCGCGAAAGAAACTTCGCATCATCGTACTTGTTCACGAAGACTTCGTGCCTCCCGAGTCGTTGA
>DASUPR010000285.1:0-3145 GCA_036281015.1 Pyrinomonadaceae bacterium | reverse complement strand
GGAACAGCGAAGCCGGAGTTGGAACCGTTTCTGGCGATCGCGAAGTTCATGGCCCAACACGGGCCGCGGTTGCGAGAGCGGCAACCGGAGCCGGTCGTGATGTTGATTCCGCATACACACATGTTTTCGCCGCGCAGTTTTGCGTATGAAGCGACGCGCCGCTGTGTGCGCGCGATGTATTACCACTGCGGCGTGCCGATGCAGGCGATCAGCGAGTACACGCTCGCGGATCAGAAGTACCCAGCGAAGTTGATCGTGGTGCCGGCGCCGCGTGTGTTGACACGCGAGTGTTGGGACGCGCTGAGGGCGCGAATGGACCAGGGTACGACGGTGGCAATTTCAGGGTTCGTGTTTGATCTGGATGGAGATGCCCTTCCGGTTGCGCAGACGGAGAGTGTTGTTATCAACGGGCGAAACTATTTAGTGCGGTTTGACGGGGAAAAAATTCAACGGATTGAGAAAACAAGGATTCAAAATATTCGTGGCTCTGAAAGGTTGATCCGAAATCCGTTGCCGCTCGAGCTTGGCGGTTCGATGGAAGCGCTCGTTGCGTTTTATCGCTTTGCTATGGCGCGGGCGGGAGTGGCGCCGATCTTTACGGCAACGCCGCGGACGCCTGCGGTGCTCGTGCTGCCGTCAGTGTTCCGCGATGTTGTGCTCTACACGTTTGTGTCCGAGACGAATCAAGATACGACGATGCAGGTGACGGATCTGCAAACCAAAGCGCGCTTTCCAGTCACAGTTCCCGCTGGACGGACGGCGATGGTGATGATTGACAGGCGCACCGGCAGAAAGATCACTTAACTTCAAACTGCGTCACCTGTGTAGTGGTGCGCTTCGCAACCTGATCTTCCACGACAATCTGAACAATGTATTCGCCAGGCGTCAGTGCTGGTCCGAGTTGCAGCCGCGCGCCGGCACTAATCCGCTTCAAATCCGTTTGATCCCTGTCCGCTACAGCTACGCGATCGGAACTGTAGACTTTTTGCGAGTCGCGGAAAACTACCGTTTGCGTCAGCAAATTCGGACGGCCTGTTTTCTTATCAAGCGCGGCGTTGTAGATCGTGTAGCCGAAGACCAGCGACGCTCCCGGCTGAAATCGCCGCAGTACTAACGCCCGGTTCCAATCGTCGGGTTCAAGGTTAGGCGCCTCGGCATAAAGCAGAACGTCCGACAACGCCAGCCGCCCGTCACTGAGAGTCGGCGTCCGGAGAAACTGACTCGCCGAACCGATTCGCTGCGACGCCTCATCACGCACAGCGATGCGCAATTGAAAAGCTCCCGCTCGTTTCAACGGCAGATCGAAGCTATGAACCATGCCTTCAATTTGCGCACGTTCGAAGACCTGCTGACCAAGCTGCATCGTCAGTGTTTGATTCTTATGGTCGACTACCGCTCCGTTATCGCCCAACAGAACATAACTCACCTCGAACCGCGACGTCGGCATTCCGTTGCGTTCTGTATAGAACGTGAGATCTTTCGGATGGACCACGACAAACGTGCGTAACACGGGGCCTCGCTGCGGATCGTCGGCAAAGAGCGCTTTGAGACGCAACGTGATGTCCTTGGCGCCAAACGGCGAGATGAGCGCCTTGTTCATACGATCGCGTTCGGATGGTGGACCAGCCGCGGCGCTTTCTGTGAGGCCGTAGAATCCGGCGCGCGTTCGCACGGTGAAACCGCCGCGTTTGACGCGTACCTGAATCTTGTGGAGTTGGCGTTTGAACGTTTCGCTCTCGGGCCGATAGCCGATCAGGTAGTAGCCGTTCTGATCTTCGAGCACGCGATCGATGCCGAAGTCGTTCTTGTTGCGAATCACAAAACCGCCGGTCTCTTTCGCGAGCAATTCCGCGCCGTCGAAATTCTTTTGCAGCTCGGCGGAACGGCTGTTCATCAAGCGCGATAGAGGATTGTTGTTTGGCGCTGTCGTGTCTGATCCGCCGCGGCCGCGCACCATGGACTGTGGTGGAAAACCGAGTTCGTCCGCCGGTTGCACTCCAGTCGTCTGGAGCCTCTGCGAACTGACGCCGTAGATCACGACTGACGAACGAATCGCCTGTTCCGCGAGTCCATGAAGGCCGTCGTTGAAAACGGTCGCCTGCGTCCAGACGTCGATGATGTTTGCGTAATTAGTGACTGGGCGCTTGAAGCCGAAATCCGCGGGCGCGTTTTCCTGGCGCTCCATCGGCAGGTTGTCGGAAATGATCAGCAGCGACTTGCGGCCGGGTAGATCCTGCATGCCGCGCAGGATGAAACGTATCGCGCGTAAAGAATAGTCAACTGAATTGCCGACCGAGCACGGATTCGATTCGTTCGCCGTGGTCGATCTTTGCACCTGGTTGCTGCCGGGCGAACGATCGGCTTGAACGCGGCCGCGCATCTCCGCTTCGGGCGGGACCTGAACGATCAGCGATCTTTCAGCGCTCACGACATTCGCGCCGACGCGGCTGCACGGGTTCCATTTCAACTCGGCGATCGCGCTGCCGAGCACGCGCGGATCGGTCGTGAACTGTTGCAGCGCGCCAACCTCGCCGCCGGTGCGAATGATCGCGACGAGATCGTTTGGGCGCAGACTCTCGCCGATGAACTTGCGCAGGTACTGGCGCAGGTTCGCCATGCTTTCGAACGACAAACCGAGATCGTCGACGACGATCGCGACCGTGCGTTTGACTTCGTATGGTTGCGGCGGGGTTGTAGCCGGAGTCGAAGACGGCTCGGTTGCGAGTTTTGAGGGAGAAGAATTTACGGAAACAAAAGCGAAATTCGTGATCGGCCGAACGCGGCCGTCTTCGCGTATTTCGAAGTCTTCGAGTTTTAGATCGGTGACCTGCTTGCCGTCTTTGGTCACGACGACGTCAACCTGGACCAGGTTGGTCGAGATGCGCACGACATCCTGCGGCTCTTGCGCGTGCACGCTCAAACACAGGATTAACAGGACGGCAAGGCTCCTCATGGGAGCCAAAGACTATCACTATTGCCAACCGCCACCCAAAGCTTTGTAGAGCTGCTGCGTGCGGATTTCCTTTACTTTGAAAACACGAAGTGGGTGAACTTGCGCCCGAACCCTGCCAGTTCCAAGTTCACCCACTTTTGGAACACAGGCACCGCCCCCCAGCTCGGCCTGTGTTACCCCACTACGTAATGC
>DASUPR010000284.1:0-10542 GCA_036281015.1 Pyrinomonadaceae bacterium | reverse complement strand
AGACTTCGGAACCGAATCTCGAAGACGCGAGCCGGTTTGCGCACGCGATCCACGAACAGTTTCCCGGCAAGCTGCTGGCGTACAACTGTTCGCCGTCATTCAACTGGAAGAAGAAGCTTGACGACCGCACGATCGCGAAGTTTCAGAAAGAGTTGGGGCTGATGGGCTACAAGTTTCAGTTCATCACGCTCGCGGGATTTCACGCGTTGAACCTCGCGATGTTTGAGCTCGCGCAGGACTATCGCGATGCGGGCATGAGTGCTTACGCGAAACTTCAGGCGAAGGAGTTTGCACGCGAGGCCGATAGCGACTATCGCGCGGTGAAGCACCAGGCGTTTGTGGGCACGGGTTACTTCGACGCGATCACACAGATCGTTGCGGGTGGTAATTCCTCGACTACCGCGCTCAACGGATCGACAGAGCAGGAACAGTTCACAGCGCCAGTTGCATCACGATCTTCAAACAGGGTTTCCGCACAGTCCGTGTAATCTGTGGATCACCGCAGCAGGTCGAGGAGTTCCGGGTGTTCGCCGTACTCGGCCCAGCCTGCTGCGGTTGAACCGACTTTCGTATCCAGCACATTCTTGTCCGCGCCGTGGTCCAGGAGAAACTCGACCATCGCGCGGTGACCGTTCAGCGCTGCGTAGTGCAAACCGGTGCCCGAGTAATCGAAACCTCCGGGCACCGTGTTTATCTCGGCGCCTTTGTCCAACAACAATTTCGCAGCGTCGATGTGTGCGTGCATGCACGCGTAGACAAACGCGTTGTTGATGATGCCCTGGCGATCCTGCGACCACTCGTTAACGCGATGCGCGATTGATTGATTACCGCCAAACGGCCAGTCGATCTTCCCGGCTTCGGGTTTCAAGCTTCCATCTGTGTTGAAGAAACTCTCGATCAGATCGGTGCGGCCGAGTGCGGCGGCCGTGCGCAAGTTCTGAATCTTCGCGCCGCGTTCGAGCAACAGCGCTACTACATCCTGATTATTCCAGTACAGTGCTTCTTCCAGCGGCGACCAACCGCCGGTGCCGTCAATCGCGGCGCCCCGATCAATTAACAACTCCGCAACCGGACGATTACCTATACTTGCCGCCGCAACAAGCGGCTCATTCAACTCCGCGCCCGCCTCAATCAACACCTCCGCCATCTCGCGTGCGTTTGGATTATCCTTCGCGTCCAACGCCAAACACTGGAGCAACGTCGGATGGCTCCTCGTCGACCTCGACGTCGCCAGCGTCGGATCATCCCTCACCAACTCCCTGAGCCCCTCAACATCCCCCACCTTGATCGCCTTCATTGCAGGATGGAACTTTTTATCCATAATGCTGTAGTTTAGCGCAGGAGGATCAACATGTTCACTAAACCACGAAGCTTTCGCCGTTTGCTGTTTCTCTTTCTTCCGCTCGCTATCGCCTTCAACGCTCACGCTCAAACCAAAACGCCGCTGACGCACGAGGCGATGTGGATGCTGAAGCGGGTGGGGGCGCCGGCGCCGAGTCCCGATGGGAAGTGGGTTGTGTTTTCGATGGTCGAGCCCGCTTATGACGAGAAGGACCAGGTGTCGGACCTATGGATCGTTCCCAGCAATGGGAGTGCGAAGCCGCGGCGGCTGACGTTTACTAAAGGCGGCGAGAGTGGTGTGGCGTGGAGCCCCGACAGCCGCCAGATTGTGTTCTCCGCGAGACGCGAAGGCGACGAGGTAAGCCAGTTGTACGTGTTGGATGTGGCGAGTGGCGGTGAGGCGGTGCGCGTCACTTCCCTTTCCACCGGCGCGCGCTCGGCGCAATGGCGGCCCGATGGCAAGGCGCTGCTTTTCGTCAGCACCGTTTATCCCGGCGCACTGGACGACGAGGCAAACAAGAAGATCGCGGCTGAGCGCAAAGCGCAAAAGTATCGCGCGCGCGTTTACAACAAGTTTCCCATTCGCAACTGGGACAAGTGGCTCGACGATATGCAAACGCACCTCTTCGTGCAGAACGTTGAACCCGGCGCGAAAGCGAAAGATCTGCTTGCGGGGACGAAGCTAGTCAACGAACGCGGCTTCGCCGGTCGCGGCACAGACTCCGCCGACGAGCTTGACGCGATCTGGACGCCGGAAGGTGACGCAATCATCTTCGTCGCGAGCACAAACCGCGATGCGGCTGCTTACGCGAACACAAACACGTCGCTGTTCAGGATCTCAGCCAACGGCGGCGAGCCCGTGCGCCTGACCACGAGCGCCGACAGTTTCACGCGTCCGGCGTTTCGTCCCGACGGAAAAGCGCTCTACGCAATCTTCAACACGCAAACCGACAAGAAGGTTTACAACCTCGATAGGCTCGCGAAACTATCGTGGCCCAACCCCGGCCAACCTGTGATCGTCACTTCCGGTTTCGATCGCGCGGTCAGCAACTTTGCCCTGACGCCCGACAGCAGATCGATCTATTTCACCGCGGAAGAAGCCGGTAACGAGAAGCTGTACACACTCCCCGCGGACGGCGATGAAGTGCGTCTCGCGATGGACATGATGCGCGGCGTTTACACGAACCTGCGAATTCCGTCGAAAGCGTCGTCGACGATGCTGTTCGCAAACTGGGAAAGCGCGATCAATCCGCCGGAAGTCTTTCGTCTCGATCTCGAGTCCAAAACGCAGCAGCCACTCACGGCGTTCAACGCCGATCAGGTCGCAAAAATCGACTGGCAGCCGGTGCGTCATTTCTGGTTTACGAGCAAAGGCGGAAAACGCATTCACAACATGATCGCGTTGCCGCCGAACTTCGACGAACGCAAGAAGTATCCGCTGCTCGTCGTGATTCACGGTGGACCACACGGCATGTGGCGCGACAACTGGGGACTGCGCTGGAACTACTTCATGCTTTCGCGGCCGGGTTATGTCGTGCTGTTGACCAACTACTCCGGTTCGACCGGATTCGGTGAAGCGTTTGCGCAGAGCATTCAGGGAGATCCATTTAAAGGACCGGGTAACGAGATCAACGAAGCAGCCGATGAAGCGATCAGGCTCTATCCGTTTGTCGACGGTTCGCGTCAGGCTGCGGCCGGTGCGAGTTATGGCGGCCACCTCGCGAACTGGATGCAGGCCACAACCACACGTTACAAAGCGCTAATCAGTCACGCTGGGTTGATAAATCTGGAGTCGCAATGGGGCACGAGCGACACGATCTATTCGCGCGAGGTAAACAACGGCGGGCCGGTCTGGG
Organism: Pyrinomonadaceae bacterium; assembly: GCA_036281015.1. GTDB lineage: Bacteria > Acidobacteriota > Blastocatellia > Pyrinomonadales > Pyrinomonadaceae > PSRF01. The sequence continues at coordinate 7,345 of DASUPR010000284.1, read as the reverse complement.
AACAGGGTCCGGTCTGGCGCGAACAGAACCCGATCCGGTTCGCGGCCAACTTCAAGACACCGATCATGCTTTCAGTCGGCGAGAACGACTTCCGCGTGCCGCTCAATCAGACACTGGAGAATTGGAGTGTGCTGCAACGCCTGCGCATTCCGAGCCGTCTGCTCGTCTGGCCCGACGAGAACCACTGGATACTGAAAGGCGAGAACAGCCGCTACTGGTACCAGGAAGTTTACGCGTGGCTCAAGAAGTATCTCGACGAACCGACGTCGAACGTCAGCGAGCGTTAGACAGGATTACTTCGGCGAGATTGAGCGGCGCAGATAAAAAATCAAATCGGTTGACGGCGGGTCGATGCCGAGTTGGCGGATCATGCCGACGATTTGTCCGCGGTGCAACGTTGCGTGATTCACGACGTGCTGCATCTGATCGACAAGCGGCATCGAACTCGCGTCACCGCTGAGCAGTTTGAAGTGGAGTTCGGCAGCAAGCCGTTCTTCATCAAGCTCGGACACAAACCCGGCGCGCCGATCGCGAATCGCGCCCCAACGTTCTTTTAACGTCGGCAGATCGGCGCACGCTTCCCTGGTCCACGAGGCCCACGCCTCTGCCTTACCGGGCGAATGACCGTGCCAACGCTCGAGCCAGATCCATTCCGCGCCTGCCATGTGCAACAACGTTCCAAAGATCGATCCGTGACTGATGCCGGTTTCGCGATGCAGACTCTCGTCGGGCAAGTTCGCGGCGGCCGCCATTGCGAGGTCGTTGGCCCATTCCATGTAATCGAATTGACGTTTAATGTCTGACAGGTTCATTGTATCTCCACTATGAAGTTTGCAAGGATTGTCTTTCTGGTTGCCGGAATTTATGGCTTGATCGTGTTGCTGCCATTGTATTTCATGGAAGCGCAGACGGGACGCGATTATCCGCCGCCGATCACTCACCCGGAGTACTACTACGGTTTTATCGGAGTGGGTGTTGCATGGCAACTCGCGTTTCTCGTGATCTCGCGAGACCCGGTGCGCTACCGGCTGTTGATGATTCCATCGATTGTTGAGAAAGCGAGTTTTGGTATTGCGGTGGCGGTGCTCTTTTTGCAGCAACGCGTTTCGACGTTCATGTTGGGGGCCGCGATGGCTGATTCATTGTTGGGCGTGTTGTTCGTGTTGGCGTTTCTAAAAACGGTCAAGCAGTGACGCGCGTAAAAATTTTTCGCGTTGGTGTCGATTTCAAGAATCTTGTCCGTCGTAGGATTGAAGGCAGATATTAATTAAGGAGCAGACGTCATGAAATACATGTTGCTGATATACCACGACGAACAGGGCTGGAACTCGATCACCGAGGCGGAACGCCAGGAAATCTATCTCGAGTACAGAAAACTGAGAGGCGAACTCGAGTCGAACGGGAAGTTTGTAACAGGCTCGGAGTTGCAACCAATCACGACCGCCACGAGCGTGCGCATACGTGACGGCAAGGAGTTGATCACTGACGGGCCATTCGCCGAAACGCACGAACAACTCGGCGGTTACTTCCTCGTGGAAGCAAAGGACCTCGACGAAGCCACCAGCATCGCCGCGCGTATCCCCGCAGCCCGAACCGGCACGATCGAAGTCAGGCCACTGGTCGAGATGGCCGCCCAAGCGCCGGCGTAAGAGCCTCATTGAACCCGGCTCCGCCGCCGGATGTGAGGCGGCGGAGCCGGGTATAGAGATGCAGGCCAGTCCGGCGGCGAGCCGTTCAGAGACGTTCGCGCAGTCGCTGTTGCACGCATTAGAGGAATGTGCAACGCTCGCCTCATGCCGCAGGCGGGCGAAATACTCGAACAGGTCTTTCGCGAAGAGTACGGACGGATCATTGCCACGCTGATCCGCCAGTCCGGCTCCTTCGATCTCGCCGAAGAAGCGCTGAACGAAGCGTTTCTGTCAGCCGCCGCCAGTTGGGAACGCGATGGTCTACCTCGCAATCCGGGCGCGTGGCTCACAACCGTCGCTCATCGCAGGCTGCTCGACGCGATCCGCCGCGACAAGACCCGCACCGACAAAGAGCCGGAAGTCGAGTACGAAACAACGCGGCTGCAACCGTATGCCGAACCCGCATCGATCGATGAGACAGTGGAATATCCGGACGATCGCTTACGTTTGATCTTTACCTGCTGCCATCCGTCGCTCAGCCGAGATGCTCAGGTTGCACTCACATTGCGCACACTCGGCGGTCTCACAACAACCGAGATCGCCCATGCGTTTCTCCTGCCTGAACCAACGCTGGCCCAACGGCTCGTGCGTGCGAAACAGAAGATCCGCGTCGCAGGCATCCCTTACGAGATTCCGTCAGTCGAACGTCTCAACGATCGTCTCGCCGCTGTTCAGGCGGTGCTTTATCTCATCTTCAACGAAGGCTACGCCGCGAGCGCCGGCGCCGATCTCGTGCGCAACGACCTGTGCGCGGAAGCAATCCGTTTAGGACGCGTACTCTGCGAATTGCTGCCGAACGAACCGGAAAACATCGGGCTGCTCGCGTTGATGCTGTTGCAGAACTCACGCCGCCGCGCGCGCGTTAACGATCGCGGCGGACTGGTCACGCTGGAAGAGCAGGATCGTTCGCTGTGGGATCGCGAAGAGATCGCAGAAGGCGTGCGACTGCTGGAACACGCCCTGCCGATGGCCCGTGTGGGCAAGTATCAACTGCAAGCCGCGATCGCCGCGGTCCATTGTGAAGCGCCGACAGCCGCTGAAACTGACTGGCCGCAGATCGTCGCGCTTTATGAAGAGTTGATGCGAATCTCTTCTTCGCCCGTGGTCGCACTGAATCACGCCGCGGCAGTCGCCATGGCCGAAGGCGCGGAAAACGGCCTCCAACTGACCGACGCGGCGGGCGCAGGGGGCGCGCTCGACAACTACTACCTCTTCCACGCCGCGCGCGCCGACCTCTTGCGCCGCTTGAGTCGCCTCCCCGAAGCACAGGCAGCTTACGAACGAGCACTCTCGCTCACCACCAATCTCATCGAGCAAAACTACATCCGCCGCCGGTTGGACGAAACGAGTTCCGTCCACTGATTTTCCCCTCGAAGTGGCCCTAAACACGGCAAAAGTTCGCGTTAGTGGATCAGAGAGGCAAGAGGTGCCCTATGAAACTCAACGCAAAACGCGTCACATTTATCGCAATCGCGCTCGCAAGTCTTTACGTCATGTACCACAACGAGCGCTTTCTTATCGACTCAGAACATCCAGCCTGGCAGCGTTACGAAGCCTTTAAATGGTGGTTGTTGCCCCACGGCATTTTCGGCGCGATCGTGCTGCTCTTTGCGCCCTTTCAGTTTTCCGAGCGCATGCGGCAACGATTTACCAAAGCGCATCGCGTGATGGGCCGCTTCTACGTCGTCGGCGCACTGGCTCTCGCGCCGATGGGCGCTTACATCCAGTATTACCAGGAACGCATGGGTGGCCCGCGTTCGTTCACGATTCTTGGCGTCGTCGACGCCACGATGTTGATGAGCGCCACGCTACTAGCGTTTCTGTTCGCGGTCAGACGCAAGATCGCTTTGCACCGCCAGTGGGCTACGCGCAGTTACGCGATTGCACTGGTCTTCATCGCCGCTCGCTTCGTGATGGGAATCACTGGTTGGGAACAACTCGGAGTCGAGATCGTGCAGGCAATCATTTGGTCGTGCCTGGCGCTGTCGATGGTCTTCGCTGATATTTCGATTCACTGGCGTGAGATACGTGCAGCGTTGTCGTTCCGGACCAAGCCGGTTCCAGCGAAACAACCTATGGTCAACCCCGCCGCACGCGCCGCCTGAGTTAGCCCCTAACGTTTGGTGAAGGACTGAAGCGAAACACTTCAGCCCTTCACGCAAACGACCTGCTTGATCTCAGCGACAACTTCAACCAAGTCTTCCTGGTTCTTCATTACCGCTTCAATCGACTTGTAAGCGCCCGGAATTTCATCCAGCACGCCCGTGTCTTTGCGACATTCAACACCCGCGGTTTGACGCGCGAGATCATCCGCAGTGAAAGCGCGCTTCGCCGCGCCGCGCGACATCTTGCGACCCGCGCCGTGAGAGCACGAAGTAAAACTCTCAGCCGCGCCGCGTCCTTTCACGATGAACGATTTCGCGCCCATCGATCCGGGAATGATGCCGTACACGTCTTTGCCGGCGTTGATTGCGCCCTTGCGCGTGACGAAAACCTTTTCGCCGTAGTGCTCTTCGAGCGCAACGTAGTTGTGATGACAGTTGACCTGAAGTTCAGGTTTGAACGGCTGACGGTGATTGAACAGCTTGTTAAATACCTTCAGCAGTCGCGTCATCATGATCTCGCGGTTCTTCATCGCGTAGCTTTGCGCCCACTTCAGATCTTTCCAGTAAGCGGCAAACTCAGGCGTGCCCTGAATGAAGTAAGCGAGATCGGGAGCCGGAAGCTCCGACAGTTTCCACAACGACTTGGCGGTCGAGATGTGACGGTCGGCGAGTTCCTTACCGATGTTGCGCGAGCCTGAGTGGAGCATCAACCAAACGAAGTTCTCCGTGTCGAGACAGACTTCGATGAAGTGGTTGCCGCCACCGAGCGTGCCGAGTTGTTTCATCGCCTTCGCTTTGCGATCGCGAACGCCTGCGTGCAGATCGGCGAAGTCCTTCCAGCCTTCCCAGTGAGACGATTCGTCAACTGATTCGCTGTACTCGCTGAAGCCGGCCGGAACCGCTTCCTCGATCGCAAGTCTTAGGTCCTTCAACTTGCCCTCAAGGATGTGGCTCTTAAATGGCGTCTTCAACGCCATCATTCCGCAGCCGATATCCACGCCGACCGTTGCGGGAATCACCGCTTCCTTCGTGGCAATCACCGACCCAACCATGCTCCCGACGCCGAGATGCGCATCGGGCATCAGCGCGACGTGCTTGAACAAGCACGGCAAGCGCGACACATTGCGCAGCATGTTCTGTTCTTCAATGCTGAACTCATGATTCGCCCACGAAAGAATGTCGTGATGCGCGCCACCGATTGTTACTTTTTCGTAAGGCATACTTACCTTCTTCCCAAGTTTAGTTCCATCGACAATTAAAAACTAAAGGAGCGGGCCTTGAGCTTCCGGGGAAGCTGCCCGCTCCTTCAATTCTCTTGAGTTTTCTTCGAGATTCGGGAGCGGGAGTCCGCTCCCGCTGATTAAGACGTGATAGGCCCTCTACCAACTGACACGACCAGGCGCGCAGCCTCGGAGTGTCGTTTGGTCGGACGTTGTGTGTAATTCCTCATCGAATTCCTCACCTGCGCAGTTCGCGCAAAAGGGTGCTTGTATAAGGCATGCCGCGTGGGCGTGTCAAGGAGTTTTTGAATTAACGAGTGACTTGATCGTCTCAGAATAGATAACGAACTCCGAGCAGGAGGTTGCGATCGGTCCGCAATGCCAAGGCGCCTGTGTTGCGCACGACGGGAAATTGAAAGCTGCCCTCGACGACGAAGCGTGGATGAGCGGCGTACTGGAGACCGGGAGCCAGGTAGTATTCCGTGGCTCCGCTTCCATTTACCGTGAGGCCATCGAGACGGCCGTTGCTGCGATGAACAAACGTAGTCTCCATGATCAGAAACAGTTCGCCGCCGGGCTTGTGTGGATCTCGCGGGATGACAAACTCGAGGTCCGTGCTGAGACGTTGCTCGTGGCCCATGCGAAAACCGTCGCGTTCGGTACGAAAGATTGCCTGGGCATTGCCGCCAAAGATGAAGCGTCCGCCGGCTTGAGAAAAGGCAACGTCGAGATGCGGACTCAACCCGCCGCTGATTGGCGTGAGCTGCTGTCGCACAAATGCAGGCACATCGAGTTGCGCCTGGCTTGGCGCGGTCTTCTTGCCTGTCGGTAGTTCAAGTCCCACGCGAAACGCAGCTTGCCGGTCTCCGTAAGTCTCAACCGTGCGAAAGAACCGATACTTGGCCCAAGCCGTTACGTTTCCGATTCCAAAGCCAGAGCCTGATAACGTTCCATCGTCATACGACGTCCTTGTCAAAGGCGCTTCGAGTTCCAACTGCAACCGCGGCGTCGGTGTGTAAGAGACGCTCAAATCGAGAATTTGACGATGAACTTCGAGCGTGCCGAGGTGTTGTTTGATGAAGTAAACACGCGGCGTGATCGCGCCGCCTTTGTATACGGTCAAGCCGGGCGACGTCACGCGGATTGGCGCGATCTCTGCAGCCGGTGATGATTCCGAGAAGCCCGCCTTCACAAAGACAGGAAACGAACTCGGAGGTCTACTCGCGACCGTTTTCTGAGCCGGCGCAGTAATCGTCTCATGTGCGTTTGGTCCGGTACCGGTTGTCTTCCAATCACCTGTTAATTCGATCGCGTCACCGTCCTTTGCGCCCGCGAGCGCTTGATCGACATTTGGACCTTCTAACGCGAACCGTTGCCCCGATGCTTCCACGACAATGGCCCAACCCTCGCCGTTTCTCGCGAGCTTTCCGGCAACAGTTATCTCGGCGGAGGCAAGCGTGTATCCCGCCTTCTTCAGACTCTCTTTCAGCGCTGCGAACGACACAGCTTTATCCGGCTTGGGCGTAAAAACTCCCAACCCCTTCTTAAAGTCTGTGACTTCGATCTCTTTAAGTTTCGGTGCGAATTCGAGACGGCTCACGGCCTTCTGAATGTTGTACACTCAATTGCCGCACAAATATCCAGCGATGCGCATCTGCACACGCTTCACCTGCGCCATCGAACTCGCTGCGCTGCCAAACAACAGAACAAAGCCCAGTAGCGCTATCGAAATGTTGCGTCTCATCTAGTCTCCTAAAAGGCCCACGTTTATAACAGCGCCATGAAACCAACTTCCGCGGAAATTGAAAAGCGCAGGGAGGGGGGGCGGAATCCGTTGTGTGCGTGCGGGTCGAGCCCGACTACGGCTCTCCCCTTCGGGCCCTTCGGGCCCAGGAAGCCCCTCTCGGGAAAACACTTTTACGTTGCGCAATGACCGCTACATTCCTCGCCCCACAGCCCCCGAGTCGCGCTGCCAAGCGTAACCTCTTCAATAGGCCGCAAACTCGAGTGCAGGTAGAGCGGTTCTCGCACGAGGTTTATTCCGCCCCGAATCGCGCGGTCCACTTCAACAACCGAGTTCCACTCCTCGGGCCTTCGAAGCTTCATCTCCAGCCAGTCGGCATCGGGCCGGTATGGGCATCCGAGGCATGCGGACTTGGGTGGGACTTCATAATGCCGCTGCTGCAACCAGGCGACGCAATCCTCGCGTGAAAGATCGCGCTCAGTCAGAGGAAATCGATTAATCACCCACGGAATTCGAGAGTTGTTATTCAGCCGGTGAGCTTCGTCTGTCGTAATACCGAGCCACACTTCAACGCGATGCCTCATCCAT
>DASUPR010000283.1:0-3969 GCA_036281015.1 Pyrinomonadaceae bacterium | reverse complement strand
TACGACAACGACGGTTACGAAGATCTGTTTCTGTACAAGTGGGGCAAGCCTGAGCTTTTTCACAACGACCAAGCAAAAACCTTCACGCGCGCGGCGGAAAAGGCCGGATTACCATCTTGGGTAAATGCAAACACGGCGTTGTGGTTCGACTACGATCGCGATGGAAGATTAGATCTTTTTCTCGGCGGCTATTATTCGGAAGACGTCGATCTCTGGCATTTGAAGACGACGAAGATGATGCCCGAGAGTTTCGAGTACGCGCGCAACGGCGGCCGCAAGTATCTCTTCCACAACCTCGGAGAGGGATTGTTTGAAGAGGTGAGTGCGAAGTTGGGGATTGATACGCGTCGCTGGGCGTTGGCTGCTGCCGCGGCTGATCTGCGTGGAACTGGTTATCCAGATCTCTTCATCGCCAACGACTACGGCATCTCCGAACTCTTCTTCAACGACGGCAAACGTTTTCGCGAAGTCGGCAACCAGACCGGCGTCGGGTTCGCGCCGAAGAGCGGCATGAACGCGACCGTGGGCGACGTGCTGAATAACGGCAAGTATTCGATCTACGTTTCGAACATCTCCGAAGAGGGTGTGCTGATTCAGGGCAACAATCTTTGGGTGCCGCGTGAAGGAACCACGGGCGACGGGTTGAAATACGACAACCTGGCGCGCTCGATGGACGTCGAGATCGGCGGCTGGAGCTTCGGCGCGCAGTTTGGCGATCTCAACAACGACGGCACGCTCGATCTGTATCTCGTCAACGGTTACATCTCCGCCGATCGCAACACGAACTACTGGTACGACTTCTCGAAGATCGCCGGCGGCAACTCGACAATCATTTCCGACGCGGCGCACTGGCCGTCGATGGACGGCCGCAGTTTGTCCGGTTATCAGCACAAGAAACTCTGGTTGAACGACGGCGCCGGGAAGTTTGTGAATGTGGCGCAGGCGGTTGGTGTTGGTGACGTTTATGACGGGCGTTCGGTGGCGCTGGTTGATCTGTGGAACCGCGGCGTGCTGGATGTCGTCGTCGCGAATCAGAAAGGACCGTTGCTCGTTTACAAGAACACGGTCGCGCCGGAAAACAAGTCGATCAGTTTTGAGCTCGAAGGCACGGCGAGTAATCGCAGCGCGATCGGCGCGGAGGTGCGTGTGTTTTGGGATGGACGGCAGCAGGTGCAACAGGTGACCGGCGGCAATGGTTTCTGTTCGCAGAACCAGCGGCGGCTGCATTTCGGTTTGGGCGCCAATCCGAAGATCGAAAAGGTGGAGATTCGATGGCCGTCGGGGAAAACGCAGGTTTTCAATCAGCCGTCCGTTAGCCAAACGTTCAAGGTCAAAGAACCGGCATGAGGATCAAATTCGACAACCGCTACATTGCGCCGCTCTTCATCACGTGCATTCTGCTCGTGGGACATTTGTTCTACGGCATTCTCGAGAGCTACGAGAGAACCGCGCTCGCGATCGGCGCGGCCATCGTTACCGAACTGGTTTTGGGGCGAATCTTTTTTGGCAAGTGGTTGAACTTGGCGAGCGCGTACATCAGCGGTATTAGTGTTGGAATTCTGCTTCGTTCGCCTGCGTTTTGGCCGTTCGCGTTGTGCAGCGTGCTTTCGATCATGTCGAAGTACGTTTTGCGCATGAAGGATCGGCATCTGTGGAACCCGTCGAACTTCGGCATCTGCGCGTTGCTGTTGCTCGCGCCCGAAACGGTGACGGCGCTGAGTATTCAGTGGGGCAACTTCATCTGGCCGATGCTCGTGATCTGGATATTGGGATCGATCATCATCTGGCGCGCGAAGCGGTTTCACATCAGCTTCACTTACGTGCTGTCGTTCTTTCTGTTCGCGTTCCTGCGCAGTTGGATCACTGGGCATCCGTGGCAGGCGGAAGTCGCGCCGCTCACCGGTCCGATGTATCAACTGTTCGTCTTTTTCATGATCACCGATCCGAAAACGACGGTTAGATCGAAAACATGGCAATGTGTGGTTGTGTTCTTTGTCGCGTTTGCGGAGATGCTACTGAGACTGAACCAGGTCATCTACGCGCCGCTTTACGCGCTGTTCATCGTTGGTCCAACGGCGATGCTCATCGAGATGTGGGTCGAGTCACGGAGACCAGTTACGGCTCAAGAGTCACCAGCAGCATGAAACGTCTAAAACTTTTAGTTTGGTTGTGTTTGGTGGGGGTTCTTTGTGGCTGCAAGCAGGCTGCGGTAGAGACCCCGCAGCAGAGTCAGGCCGCTGAAGTCGCCAGCCCGTCGCCTACGGCGAGCCCCACACCACCGCGCCCGTCTGGCGACATCGCGTTCACGGACGTTACCGCCGAAGCAGGCATTCGTTTCAAACACAACAGCGGCGCCGTCGGTAAAAAGTATCTTCCCGAAACCATCGGCTCCGGCTGCGCCTTTCTCGATTACGACAACGATGGCTGGCAGGACGTCATCCTGATCAACTCGATGGACTGGCCGGAAAGCAAAAAACGCCGCACGTTCCCCGCGCTCTATCACAACAACAAGGACGGCACATTCACCGACGTCACGGCTGCGGCCGGGCTCGGCGTCGAGATCTACGGCATTGGCGTCGCGGTTGCCGATTACGACAACGACGGCAACGTCGACATCTACATCACCGCCGTTGGTCCAAACCGCCTGTTCCGCAATCTCGGCGGCGGCAAGTTTATGGACGTGACCTCGCGCGCCGGTGTCGGCGATCCGGGTTTCTCGACCAGCGCCGCGTGGTTCGATTACGACAACGACGGCAATCTCGATCTCTTCGTCGGCAACTACGTCGAGTGGTCCCCGCAAACGGACGTCTACTGCTCGCTCGACAACAAGAACAAGTCGTACTGCACGCCTCAAACGTACAAAGGCCAAAGCGCGACGTTGTATCGCAATCGCGGCAACGGCAGTTTTGAAAACACCACCGCGCGCGCCGGCCTGAACGATCCTGCCGGCAAGTCGTTGGGCGTCGCTTTACTCGACTACGACGACGACGGGTGGATGGATCTCTTCGTCGCCAACGACACCGAACCCAACAAGCTCTATCACAACAATAAAAACGGCACGTTCACCGACAGCGCGGTGATCGCCGGTGTTGCTTTTAGCGATGCGGGAACGCCGCGCGCGGGAATGGGCGTCGATGCGGCTGATTACGACGGCTCAGGCAAGCAGAGCGTGGTGATCGGCAACTTCACCAACGAAAGCATCGCGCTCTATCACAACGATGGGTCGGGTCTGTTTACGGACGACGCACCGGCTTCGGGAATCGGCAAAATGTCGGCGCAGTCGTTGACGTTCGCGGTTTTCTTTTTCGATTACAACCTGGACGGGATGCCCGACATTTTCGCGGCCAACGGACACGTGTCTGACGACATCAGCGTCGTGCAGCCCACGGTTAAGTACGCGCAGCCGCCACATCTCTTCCACAACAAAGGCAAGAAGAAGTTTGAAGAAGTGACCGCGAAACTCGGCCGCGCTTTGAACCGCGCGATTGTCGGCCGTGGCGCTGCGTATGGCGATTTTGATAACGACGGCGATCTGGATCTGCTGATCACGAGCAACAATGGGCCGGCGCGTTTGCTGCGCAACGAGAATGCGAACCAGAACGATCTCTTGCGCGTGCGAACAGTCGGCGCACGGTCTAATCGCGACGGGATCGGTGCGAAGGTTGTCGTGAAGACGTCGAAAGGACGAACTGCGTTTGCGATGGTGCGAACGGGTTCGAGTTATTGTTCGCAATCGGAATTGCCGCTGGTGTTTGGCCTGGGCAAGCTCGAGGAGGGTACGATCCTCACGGTTGAGATCAGTTGGCCCAGCGGCGTGAAAGATCGGATTTCTGACGTCAAGCCTAATCAGTCGATCACGGTGCAGGAAAGCAAAGGCGTGATCGCTGCAGAGCCGATAATCTTCGTCCGCACGCCTCCCGCAAAACCTAGTTAACGACGAGTGCGCTGGTTTTGTGTTTCTTGCCGGCT
>DASUPR010000282.1:0-7442 GCA_036281015.1 Pyrinomonadaceae bacterium | reverse complement strand
GATCGCGTTTGTGATCGCGTTCGTGATCATCACGTCGTTGCACATCGTGCTCGGCGAACAGGCGCCGAAACTGATCGGTTTGGCCGTTGCGGAAAGAGTTGCACTGGCGATCGCGTTGCCGATGCAAATTTTTTACAAGGTTGCCAGTTGGCCGATCCGCGCGCTCGATTGGGCGAGTGCGCGTACGGTGCAACTCGTCGGCATCAAAGCCACGGCGGAACACGCCTCGACTTACACTGAAGAAGAATTAAGACGGCTAGTCGACATCTCGCGCGAGAGTGGACACCTGCGCGCGGAAGAGCGGCGCTTGATTCATCGTGTGTTTGAGTTTTCCGACACGCTCGTGCGCGAAGCGATGGTGCCGCGAACAGAAATGGCGGCGATTTCCAACACCTGTTCGCTCAAAGAAATTACGAAAGCTTTCGAGCAGCACCGGTATTCGCGTCTGCCTGTGTATCGCGAGTCGTTCGACGATGTGGTCGGTTTCATTCACAGCAAAGACGTGATGCCGTACCTGCTGCATCCGGAGAAGTTCAAACTCGCAGACGTGCTGCAACCGCCGCTTTACGTCGTCGACACCGCGCGGCTCGAACACGTCCTGCGGCAGATGCAGAAAGCGAAGATGCATTTTGGTTTTGTCGTCGACGAGCACGGCGGCCTCGAAGGAATCATCACGCTCGAAGACCTGTTGGAAGAGATCGTGGGCGACATCTCTGACGAACACGACGAAGAAGTGAACGAACAGATCACCGAAGTCGATAGTCACACGTTTGTATTGGCCGGCGGTTTGGCGGTGCGCGATCTGAACCGGCGTTTGAAGACTTCCGTTCCGGAGTCGGAAACGTACACGACGATCGGTGGTTTTCTGATGACTGAGGCCGGGCACGTACTGAAGCCCGGTGAGGTAGTGACGTACGATGGGCTGGTCTTTCACGTCGAGCGCGTTGAGAAGCGCCGCGTGATGCGCGTTACGCTGCAGATTCTTGAAACTAACGGAGAAGGGGAACCAAAGGATGAGTTTGATCGAGCACGTTCAGGCGCGTGAGATTCTGGATTCGCGTGGTAATCCGACGGTCGAAGCGGAAGTCGTTTTGGCCGAGGGTGAAATCGGACGCGCCGCGGTGCCTTCGGGCGCTTCGACTGGTGAACATGAAGCCGTCGAGCTGCGCGATGGTGACAAAAGCCGCCGCGACGGCAGAGGTGTATTGAAGGCTGTTCAAAACGTTAACGAAGTGATCGGGCCGGCGTTGGTAGGCTTCGACGCGCTCGATCAAGCCGAAGTCGATCGAGCAATGATCGACCTCGACGGTACAAAGAACAAAAGAAATCTTGGCGCCAATGCGATCCTGGCGGTGTCGCTGGCGACGGCTCGGGCGGCTGCACAGCATCTCGAGATACCACTCTATCGATATCTCGGTGGTCCAAACTCGCGCACGCTGCCAGTGCCGATGATGAATATCATCAACGGCGGCGAACACGCTGATAACAATGTCGATTTTCAAGAGTTCATGATTGTTCCTGTCGGCGCGCCGACTTTTAGCGAAGCGTTGCGCGTGGGCGCGGAAATCTTTCACACGCTCAAGGCAATACTGAAGAGCAAAAACTACGCGACGAGCGTTGGCGATGAAGGTGGCTTCGCACCAAACCTCAGCTCGAATGAGGAAGCGATTGAGATTGTCGTCAAGGCAATTGAAACCGCGGGTTACCGGCCCGGAGCCGACGTCGTGTTGGCACTCGATCCGGCCACGAGCGAGTTATATAAGGACGGGGTTTACGTCTTCAAGAAAAGCGACAAGCGCCAGTTGACCAGCGAACAGATGGTCAACTTCTGGAAACAGTGGTGCAAGGACTACCCGATCGTTTCCATCGAAGACGGGCTGGCCCAGAACGATTGGGACGGTTGGAAGCTGCTTACCGATGAGCTCGGTAAGACTGTGCAACTTGTCGGCGACGATCTCTTCGTTACCAACACCGAGTTTCTGCAAAAAGGAATCGATCTGGGTGTGGCGAACTCGATCCTGATCAAAGTCAACCAGATCGGCACGCTCACCGAAACACTCGACTGCATCGAACTCGCGCACAAGAACAAACGCACAGCGATCATCTCGCATCGTTCGGGCGAAACTGAAGATCCGTTCATCGCGGATCTCGCAGTCGCCACGAACGCGGGCCAGATAAAAACCGGCTCGCTGTCACGCACGGATCGCATCGCGAAATACAATCAGTTGCTGCGAATCGAAGAAGATCTGCGCGGCGCCGCACGCTATCCCGGCAAGAAAGCATTCCATCAGATCGAGGTGAGGTTTGAATAAAAAACGCGGTCCGCTTGCGCTGATCATTATCGACGGTTGGGGGTATTCGCCCGCTCGCGAGGGCAATGCGATCGCTCTTGCGGCAACACCTTTCTACGACGACCTCTGCGAGAAGTACCCGCAGACGTTGCTCGAAGCTCACGGCTCGCGCGTCGGTTTGCCCGCGGGCGTGATGGGCAATTCCGAAGTGGGCCATCTGAACATCGGTTCCGGCCGCGTGATTCGGATGGATGTTTCGCTCGTCGATCACGAGATTGAGACGGGTGAGTTTTTCGGCAACAAGACTTTGGTTAGCGCGGTTGAAGGCGCGCGCGATCGCGGCACAGCACTGCACCTGATGGGCTTGTGCTCGGACGGGCAGGTTCACTCGTCGTTAACGCATCTCTACGCGTTGCTGAAACTGGCGAAAGTCAACGGGCTTCAGCGTGTTTACGTTCACTGTTTTCTTGACGGGCGCGACACTCCGCCAAGCTCGGCTGTTAACTATCTTTCCGCTTTGCAAAAGAAGCTTGCGGAGATTGGTGTTGGCGAGATCGCGACGGTGGTTGGGCGCTACTACGCGATGGATCGCGACAAACGTTGGGAACGCACCAAGCGCGCATACGATCTGTTGGTCCATGGAGTCGGCAGCCTGGCAAAGGATCCGATTACAGCAGTCAACGAGTCGTACCAGCGCGGTGTAACGGACGAGTTTGTCGAGCCGATCTTGATCGTGCGTGAAACCGCTGAACCAGTCGCGACGATCAAAGACGGCGACGCGGTCGTCTTTTTCAACTTTCGTCCTGATCGCGCGCGCCAGCTCACGCGCGCACTAACGGTACCAGGATTCAGCGAGTTCGACGTTTCCGATCGTCCGAAAGTCGACTTCGTCTGCTTTACGATGTACGACCAAACGTTCGATGTGGCCGTAGCGTTTCCGCCGCGCCATCATCGCAACGTGCTTGCGGAAGTTTGGGGCAGGATGAACGTACACAACTATCGTCTCGCCGAAACCGAGAAATACGCGCACGTTACTTACTTCTTCAACGGGGGCGTCGAGAAGGAGTTCAACTGCGAGCATCGGTTGCTGGTCCCTTCGCCGAAGATCGCCACTTACGATCTGCAACCCGAGATGTCGGCGTTTAAAGTCACCGACAAGTTTTTGCGCGGCGTCGATGATGGTGAAACGGATGTTTTCGTCGTCAACTTCGCCAACCCCGACATGGTGGGTCACACGGGCAAACTCGATAAGACGATCGAGGCGTGCCAGTACGTCGACACATGTCTCGGCTGGATCACGAAGCGCGTTCGCCAGGCACGCGGCACGACGATCATCACTGCCGATCACGGTAACGCCGAGCAGATGATCGATCTACTCACCGGAAGTCCGCACACGGCGCACACGACCAACCCCGTACCGTTTCATCTGATCGACGAGGATCTGATCGGCATGAAGCTGCGCGAAGGCGGCGCGCTCGAGGACGTCGCGCCGACGATGCTCGCGTTGCTGGGCCTGGACAAACCGGTTGACATGACCGGACGAGATTTGCGGGAGACTTAGTCGTACGTGCTGTTTGATCCGCGCAACATACTCGTCATCGACTTTGGCCAGCTTGGCGATGTCGTTTTGAGTTTGCCCGCATTGCGCGCGATTCGCGAACGTTTCCCGCACGCGCGAATCACGATTGCTGTCGGTAAACCCGCGGGTGAGATCGTCAAACTGTCCGGTTTTGCCGACGACGTGCTGGAAGTCGATCGAGTCGCTTTGCGCGATGGCGTCAAGCTCGTCTCGATCGGCCGCATCTTCAAGTTCGTCGCGGAGGTGCGCAGCGCGAAGTTTGACTTCGTCATCGATCTCCACAGTTTGTCTGAAACGAACCTGCTGGGTTTTTTGTCGGGTGCGCCACGGCGGCTGTACGCGCGCCGGCCCGGTCGTTCGCTCGACTACCTGGCGAACTTCCAACCCCGGCCGCCGCGTGAATCCAGGCACGCTCACGCGGTCGACCGCTATCTCGACGTAATCAAGCCCCTCGGCATCGAGAACCCGCCACGTCTGCCCGTGCTGAAAACCGCGCCGGCCGCGGACCAAGCCGTCGAGTTGATTCTGAAAAAAGAGAAGGCCAATTCGGGCACGCTCCTGGTCGGTCTGTTTCCCGGCGCCGGAAACGAGTCGCGCCGCTGGCCACTGGAGCACTTTGCGGATGTGGCGGATCACCTCATCCGCAACGAGGGCGTCCGGGTGATCGTCTTTGCCGGACCGGAGGAGCGCCCGCTCATTCCCCAGATGCGGGCGATGTTTCCTGCGCAAACCATCTTCCTCGACAAGTTAACCATCCCTCAACTTCTCTCGGCTCAGGCGCGCCTAACCCTCTTTGTTTCCAACGATACAGGCCCCGCACACACGGCCGCAGCGGTCGGAACGCCCGTCGTCGTCATCATGGACCGGCCGACACCCAACAATTTCGTGCCCGTCGGGGACCAGCACCGGCTGATAGGCGCCGAAAAAATCACTCAGGTTTCCGTCCAACTAGTCTACCAGGCCGCCCGTGAGGTCCTCGCCGCCAACCGCACTGACAAACTAAGATCCCTATAGACAAACATAGTTTAACTTCGTTAGTATGGCTTGGGCTCGATAGGGCCGCGGGTGGAACTGGGAGTTAACCGCCTGCCTCACGAGTAAATCTCTTCAAATTTAGCCTGCCTCAGCGAATTAGGGAGAAAACAATGCTTAGAATGTCGATTCGATTAAGTTACTTCATGCTTAGCCTGCTGCTCGCAGCCTCCGCGACAAACGCCCAGACTTCGTCCCAGACCAATGTCACGGCCAAAGCCGGAAATGCCCCTGCAGTAGCCGCCCCAGTCGAAACCGATCGCTCCCGCGACGGTCTGACCGGGCCCGTGCGGCGCGTGCGCACCGAAATCGCCAAGCTCTCGACGGCTGACGGCAAGCTCGCCGAAAGCAAGCACGTGCTGGTGGAAATCGTGGCCTACGACATCAAGGGCAACAAGATTGAAAACCAGTATTTCCCCATCGCCGGCGCCACGCTGACAGGCAAGGAAGTCTACAAGTACGACGAAAAGGGAAACATCAGCGAGATGACACTGCTCAACCCGGACGGCACGTTGTTGAGCAAGGAAATCTACAAATATGAGTTCGACTTCGCCGGCAACTGGAACAGGATGATCACTTCAGTGGCTGTTGTCGACGGCCGCGGCATCACCTTCGAACCGACGGAGGTTACGTATCGCTCCATCATGTACTACCTCGATGAGAACATGATGAAGGCGGTCCAGCCGGGCGCGCCCGCAACGACGCCGAATGCGTCAGCCACGAATAACGCGCCGGCGCCCCAACCAGTTGCTCCGGCTCCGGCGAACAACGCTGCAAACAACGCCGCGAAGACGACCCCAGTCGATCCGAAAGCAAACGCCAACAAAGCCCGCAACAACACCAAACAAGCAACAGTTCCGGATCTGCCGTCTGCTTCAGCCACGGCCACCAGGCTTTCCGGCGCGCCGCTCGACGTGAAGTCTCCGGCAGTCGCCTCGAACCAGGCAGTGCCGGTCATCAATCTCGACTCCGAACCCCCGCCGACTCCTGGTCCGCGTCCGATTCTGAAGCCCGTTTCCGGCGGCGTTCTGAACGGTACCGCGCTTTCGTTGCCGCCCCCGGCTTATCCCGACGCTGCGAAGCGAAGCAGGACCGCGGGTGTTGTGACTGTAGACGTCATCCTCGACGAAACGGGTAAGGTTGTTTCCGCGACTGCGTCCAGTGGTCCAATGATGCTACGCGATGCAGCGGTTCAGGCAGCTCTCAAGGCCAGATTCTCTCCCACGAAACTTTCTGGTCAGCCCGTGAAGGTTTCCGGCGTGATTAACTACAAGTTTGCGCTGGTTAACTAAACCCCCTTTCGGTGGTGCGCCGGAGACGTCTGGCGCGCCCTCTCCCCCTAAGTTTCCAACCTTTGACTCTGTCTTCTTCTAGAAGGGACTTGTTCTCATGGCACTAACTGGACACCTCAGTGATCTTTCACTCTCGGAGTTAATCGAGTTTTTCTGCAATCAGCGCAAAAGCGGACGTCTGAAAGTTTTGTATCCGCAGGGCGCGGGCTATTTCTACCTGCAATCGGGTTCGGTCGTCGACGCGCGCATCGGAGTGCTGCACGGGATCGACGCCGTTTACTACGCGCTGACGCTGCCGAACGCGGAGTTTGAATTTCAGGTTGATGCGCAACCAGGGAATCGGACCATCAATCAACCGTGGACGCAGGTCGTGTTGGAAGGCTTGCGGCGCCTGGACGAGAACATCGCGCCGGGCGTGGCGTTTCCGCCGGATTACGTTTATGAGCCTGATGAACTTCAGCCGACCGAGAACAAGTCTCAGACGAGTGAAGAAGTTGAAAGTTCATTTGCACCGGCGTTTCTCGCGATGGGCAAAGAGTCAATCAATCGCCGCAAACCGGTATTCATCGGCGCGGCTGTCGTTGCGGTGCTTGCCAGTGTTGCGGTGATTGGTGTTCCCGCGGGTTGGTACAGCACGAAGAAAGCCGCAGCCTCTACTGAAGCTGTCGCTCAACCAGCCCAGCCACAGACGGCACAAACCGAGACGCCGGCGCAGCCGCAGCCTGTCGCTTCAGAGACAGCGGCGCCGGCCGAAGACCCTGATTTAGCAGCAAGACGCCAACGTGAGAAAGAGCGTCGCGCGCGTGAAGCGAAAGCCGCAGAAGCAAATGCCGGTGTGACTACACCAACGGCTCCCGCAGCCGATACCGCTAAGCCCGGCGCGAAGCGCGTGGTTGTAACTGTAACTTACGATGAATCGGGAAGAGTGACGCAGGCGTCTGGTGGCGACGCAAACGCCCTTCGAATCGCGAGACAAAAGCGTTTTCCAGCAGGCAAGGCTGGTTCAGCGACGATTTCAATTCCGATTAACTAAAAAAATTAGGGCCTATAAAATAGGTCCTCTAAGTCCTGTAGGACCTATTCCCTCGCTAACGCGAGGATCAACAGCAGCCCGCGTTTCAAGCCTTTGTCGCGGTCGCGCGGGTCGTACCATTCGGCGAGAGTGTGTGAGGCTCCGGAGGTTCCTCCCGCTCCGAGTGTGATTGCCGGAATGCCCAGCGAGATCGGCAGGTTGGAATCGGTCGACGA
>DASUPR010000281.1:0-20717 GCA_036281015.1 Pyrinomonadaceae bacterium | reverse complement strand
GGCGCGGGTCAGCGCGGCGTTGACTTCTTCACCGCCTTCGAGACGTTTGTTCAGCGCGAGATCGAGATAAGCGCGAGCGCTGTTTGGATTCAGTTTTACTGCGTCGCTGAGAAACTCGGCGGCGTCGGCGTAGTTGTACTTTTGTGTGAACAGTTCAGCGGCTGAGAGGTGCGCGTCGAGATAATCGGAATCCGCTTCGATCGCGGAGCGATACATGTCGTTGGCGTCCTGGAATCTTTCCAGGTGGACCAGCGCGCGGGCGATGAGTGTTAGTTCGAGTGCAGTTTCGGGATCGTTGTCGTTGTAGTACTTGACGAACGAGGCGTAAATTGCGCGGGCCTGGTCTTCCTGGCCGAGTAGCTCGAGTAGTTCGGCGCGGCGCAGATCGCTTTGGAGACGTTCACCCGGTATCTCTGACTTTTCCAGATCCTTTGCCGCGCGTTCGAACTCAGCGATCGCTTCGGTGTAACGCCCGGTAATAGCGAGTACCTCGCCAAGTTCATAGTGCGACTGTGACTTTCGAGCGGCTGCTTCTGCTTCAGTGTAGCGTCCGGTTTCGATCAGCGTTTTAAGATCCGTGTTCTGCGCGGTCACAGGAACACAGATCCAAGCCAACACCAAAACCAAACTCAATAGAATTATGCGCATTTACGATCCTGCTTGTTTGATCGAACGATTCACTTTTGCCAGTTCAATAAAAAGTCTTTCGAGCGTTGCTTCGTATTCCGCCTCGGGTAGGTTTCGTTTGCGTGCGATCAGTTGTTCGATCTCGCCTTCGAGACGGGTGCGCTCTTTCAATAGTCTTCCGGTGGCTGCGGTCGCGGCGGCTTCGTCGATACTCAACGAATCGAGATATGTCGCGCGCGCGAGCAGTCCTTCGCCCGCTTCCGCCTTTTCACGTCCTACGCCGTCGCCGTTGTCATCCAGCAACGCATGTTCGGTCGCGAGGCGTCCGGCGCGCGTGTAGAAATCCGCGGTCAGTCGGTTCGCATAGACAAACGTTTCCAGTACCGATGTGTGTCCATCCTGATCGGTATCGGCGTCCGGCGCTTTGAGCGCCGCGATGAAGTAACCCGCGAAACGCGTCGCGTTCGTTTCCTGTGCGCTCTTGGTCGCAGTGATGATGATTCGTCCTTTAGCCGATAGGCTCTTGACGAACTCGCCGCTTGCACTCGCCATGTTGAAAACGATCACGCGCTTTGTCGGCAGCGCTGACAACAGCGTGTTGTACTCGGACGCAGCGAGATCTGGTCCAACCAGATTGAACTTCGACTCCTTGCCGTCGAACGAGCCGTGACCGATCAGAAACACGAACAGGACGTTGTTCGCGTCCATCTGCGACTTGAGCTGGCCAAAAGTGTTTCTTACGTCAATGGCCTTCGCGTTTTGCAGTACCAGAAGTTTCTTCGTGTCGAACCCGAAACGGTCCGACAACGCGGAGCTTAGTTCGGTGGTCCATTGCTCAAACTGTTTTGCGTACGTGGCCTCACCGCCGGCGCCGACCACGATCACGGCAAACTTATTCGGATCCGCAGGAGCCTTCTTCTGCGCGCACACCGCTGATGCAAACAGAAACACCAGCACCAGACTCGTTGTTAATTTGTGTCTCACGCCAAGCCTTCGCGTTTTCTTAAGAACCACTCAGCACTCAACAACCCGATCAGCAAAAGAAAATTCACCGGCATGTCCCACAAGTCTTTCGTCACGCGTTCGGAATACGGCGTTTGCCGGTAAGTCAGATCGTCCAATAACGACTGCGTTTGCGCCGGCGTGTAATACTTGCCGCCCGTTTCCTCCGCGATCCGCTTCAGCAGGTCGCTGTTCTGCGCCGCGCTGTAATACTCGCGATTCAGATCGCTCACCAACACGTTTGCGTTCGCACTCAATTGACCGAGGCTCGCGCTCTGTCCGACGAGTTCGATTCGATGTTGGCCCAGTTCGTCAGCTTTGAATTCGCCCGTGTAAATATTGGCCTCATTCAGTGTCGTAAATTTCAAGGGAACATCCACAGTTGCTCCCGAAGGCTTGGTCACACGCGCGGTCGCCTGCGCGTCGCCGGCGGCGTTGAACTTTTTATCGCGCACATCGGCGACGATATTGATCGTGTCGTCCAGCGAATAGACGTCTTTGGCCGTGCTGACTTCGGTCTGCCGCGGCGTGCCACTCACAACATAACGCAGCATTTGCCGCCAAAAAGTTTCGTGCGCGTTGTTCTTTGAATCCATTCTCATGCGCCAGCGCCAGGTGTCAGACGCCGTCAGGGCCAGCGTCTGTCCGCGACCGTACCGTTGTTGCACCAGCAAGGGAATGGGCGCTCCCGCACCATCGATCTTGCGCGCTTCGAGCAGGACCGTGGCGCCGGGTTTTACGTTGGTCAACGCTTGCGACACTGAGATTGGCGGCAACTCGTTCCACGTTTTTTGGTTCTGCCCGCGATCTTCATAAAGACGCGTGATCGGATGCGCCTGGCCCGCGGCGGTCAGCAACGGTTTGTAGACCGGCGTAAAAGAATTCGCATCGTCAACTGGACCACCGGTTAACGAAATTGGCAACAGATCGTCGAGCGTGGTGCCTTTGTACTTGCCGCCGTCGAACGACAAGCGACCGCCGAGTGCGAGCAAGCCGGCGCCGCGCCGGGCCACGAAAGCCTCGATGCTGCGAAGCTGATCGGCGGTGAAGAATCCCGCTTCGACACTGCCAATCACCAGACCGTCGTACGAGAAGAGCTCTTCTTCGGTCGCGGGAAATCCGGTGGCAAGCTCGCCCTGATTGCCGATGCCCTGCCGATAGAATTTGTTCTCGCCGGTTCTTTGCAGCGATACGAGAATGACGTTCTTTTCGTTCAGCGTCAGCGATTCGCGAATCTTGCCGAGCTCCCAACGCGGTTCGCCTTCGACGTGCAACAGTCGCAGCGGGCCTTCGATTACTTCGACCAGCGCGTCCTGTTTGTTATTCTCGACTGTTATTTCGCCGTCGAGTGGCGTGATCTCGACGGTGTAACGATGCGTGCCCGGAGTTGCGGGAGTGATTTCCAGGTTGATTGCCTGTGTGTCGTTGCCGCGCAGGTTGAACTCTTCTGTTTTGATCGCGCGCCCGTCTTCGCGTACGCCGAGCAGCACTTTCGTGTTGTTGTAGCCGCTCAGTCCGACAAACGTTTCGATGTTCACGCGTGAACCGACGAGCACGCGGCGCGGCATGTTGATGCGCGTGAGTTCGGCGTCGAGTGGTCTCGCTGTGTCGCCGACGCCGATCGTGAACACGGGAATGTCGCGCGCGCGCAACTCGCGCAGGGTCGTACTGATGTCGCTCGGCACGTTTGACGCGCCGTCGGTCGCGAGCACGATCGCGGAAAGCGGCATGCCCGAAGAACGTTTGATCGTCTCTTCGAGTGCGCCCGCCAAATCGCTGGTCCGTCCTTCACCAAAAAGATCGTTCCCATCCTTCAAACGGGAGAGCCCGCCCGAAAATCCGTAGAGGTTGGTTTTGAATTTCTGATCGAGTCGATTGAGGAAAGACGTTTGTTCCGTGCCTGTGTTGAGAAGTGTTTGCTTGATGGTGTCGAGACGTGTCGCGCCGCCGGGCACGTCGTGCAGCTTCATGCTCAGTGAATCATCGACGACGACGGCCACGTAACTGCTGCGCGGAATCACTGACGACACGACTACGACCGGCCGCAAGAGCAACGTGACCATCAACGTCAGCAGTGCGACGCGCAATGCGATCAGCGTGGCTGTGGTTCCTTTTGAAAGCCGTATGCGCGGGCGCAGGTAGATGAAGTAGATGAAAACGGCGACGAGTAAAAAGATGAGGACCAGGATGAGGATATTCGGGCGCACGTCAAAGCCAAACCGGCCGTTAGTAAAAACGGCCTGTTCATGTCCGAACAGAAACCGCACCAGAGAGTCCATTTTTTTGGTGCCGGATATTATACACGCGAGCGGCGCGTGCCTAAGACTGCGACCGGCTTTTCGGGCTACTTGGCTTAGTAGCAGCCCTTAGCCGGGCGGTTGCCGCGGGCCGATTGTTGTGCGTGGAATTTAAAGGTTAATTCGGCGAGTGGGTTGACGCGGTGTGCTACACTGCGGCGCAGGGAGTTAGTATGTCTTCACCACTACCATTTCCGCCACCAGGTTTCGATGAGCTATCGCGCGAGGACCAACTCGATTACATCGAGGGGCTTTTGAATTACGTCAGGACGGGCACTAGATACGCCGAGATTCCCGATGATCACCGCGAGGCACTCGAAAAGCAACTGGCCTATTATCGCGAGAACGGTTTTGAGGGAACACCTTGGGAGGAGTTCGAGCAAGAGCTAGAAGGGGAGTTTTTTCAGGCGAATAATTTACGTTAATACCGTTTCGCGGTTGAGCTTAAATCGACGCTAAATCGTATCCAGGGCAATCCTTACCAGTTTCCGCCCGTCGCATATCAACTTCGCCGCGCACGAATGAAGTGCTTTCCGTATTTAGTCTACTTCACGCTGATTGAGAGACGGCCTATATTATTGCAGTCTCTCACCAACGCCGCCTCAATCCATTGAGTAGACCATAGTGCGTTTCCGTTTCGTTTGGCCGAAGAGCAGGCCGCCTACGGCGCCCGCGCCCGCGCCGATGAGGAAGCCCATCGCGATGTGGATTTCACTGTCGTCCGAGTTAGGGGAGTATTTTCCGTAGCCGATCCCGGTGCCCACACCAGCCCCGATCCCCGTGCCAATCAACGCCCACTTGCCTTTCGACGCCTTGCCTTCGATCACGTAAACCCGACGCACGTCTGCACGCGGAATTGCGACCGGTTTGCCGTCGCGATCGATTGTCAACGTCGTGTCGGTGGCCTCAATCATCAGGCCTTTCAGTTCTTTTCCGCTCTTTTGCTTTACGACGAGCCGTTCGTTGGTCCGGAGTTGCTGCACTGCGGACCAGTTGTTTGTAGAAGCGCTCTGCTGTGCAAACGCAAGCGGTGCGTACGTTGAAAGCAGCGCGAGAACAAGCATCAGTGGAATTGCTTTGTGTTTCATGACGTTCTCCTTTGAAAGTTTGATAAAGGCTTTCACCGGAGAACATTGGCAAGCAGTATTCCGATCAGTTTTGGTGAAGTATTCCGGCGACAACCGGACCAGGGCGCAGAAAAATTACGACAACTGGCACTAAACTATGGTTCCGGGCTTTCTTGCGGAATCATTTTCTTGAATTCAGGCAGGGAAGCGAGTGGTTTTAGATCTTCCTCTTCTTCGAGGTAATAGGCCTGCACTTCATCGAGTTCGACGGACTTCGTTAACGCGGCCATTGCTTCTTTGATTCGGCCGAGACGCGCGAGCGCGCACGCCTTCTGATAGTAGGCCTCGCTGTCTTCGGCGTCGATACTGATGGCCTGATTCGCAGCCTTCAGGGCCGCCGGCCACCGTGACTGCTTGCGATAGAGCACTGCCAGCGAAACGTGCGGGTTGCTGGATTTCTTATCGATCTGGGCCGCAGTAATGAACAAGCGTTCGGCTTCAACGTAACGGTTAGCTTCCATGTACGCGTACCCGAGCGAGTAATTCGCCAGCATGCTCGTTTTCATTCGCGCTGGCTCACTGGCGGCAAACTTCGCCATCGGCTCAACCTCATCCGAAGACATGAGGTCCTGAAACACCATGCCGAAAAGGTCGTTGCTCCCCTGATACTTCTCACCGGTAACCAGCAACGGTTTCACGTCGCCAAGTCGATCCTGCAACACGAACAACTCGATCAGGTTGCGATAGTTGTAAACGTCACCCGGATCGATCTCGATGGCCTTGCGATAAGCGGCCTCGGATTCAGCCAACCGTTCGAAATCGTGGTAGGCGTTGCCGAGCTCGCGAAACCCTCGCGGGTCGTGCGGTTCAAGCGTCGTGTATCGCTGATACAACTCCAAAGCCCTTTGCAATTCTTTCTCATCTTCGGATTCGAGCAAATACCCGGCGAGCCGGTAAACCGCTGGTCCATGACCTTCGTCGGCAAGCTCCGACAACAGTTTCATCCCGTCTTCCGTTTTTTCCTCAGCGAGCAGCGCGAGCGATTTGAGATAGCGCAAACCGCGGTCCTTCGGATTTGCTTTCAAACCTTCGTCCGCAACACGCAGCGCTTTCGCAATGTCTTGATCGAGCAGCAGCCAGACTCTGACAAAATCCGACATCACCAGCGCCGGAGGTTTTTCTCCCGCGCGAGTCTTATCGATATTCGAGATTGCCGGGCGTAGCATTTCGAAAGCGTAGGCAAATCCGTGATCAGCCTGCTCCACCTCCACGAGGTACCAAACATTATTGCGGCGTGCAAATCGGAACTTCAACAGCTTGTCGACCGGGTCGTTCAGACAGATCGCTTCCGCCGTGTCGCCTTTTTCTTCGACATGCAAAACCCGAATAGTCTGCGCAAAGCCCTCTTCCTGCTCGTAACTTAGAGTGAGCTCGGTGAGCACTCTGCGATACGCCGACCACATCTGTTCGCGTTCGCTTTCGCTCAACCTGGCCCACGCGCCCGCGCCCATATACGTGTCGGTGAGTAGCGATACATCCGTGGCTGCTTCGATTTCCGTTCTGTCACTGGCCGGAATCGCTTTCGCGAGATGGTCAGCGAGAGCTCGCGGACTTTTTTGAAACTCGGCGACAGTTCGCTTGGCTTCGATCACTTCCAGGTCGACCAGCTTCAAACCGGCGGCGAACAACAGCGCGTCGCCGGTAGCGCGAATATGCGTCGCGTCGACAAAATTGGTGCCCCACGTCGGATCGAGTTCGATCCATTTGCCGATCCAAACCTCCACCCACGCATGCCCGCCAAACGAATTACCGCTGTAAGCCAATCCGGAAACCATGCGTGCCGGCAAGCCGAGCGAGCGCGCCATGCCGATAAACAGCGCACTGAACTCGGTGCAATCAGCTTCACGCGTCGCGAGTGTCGCAACAGGGTCCGCAATCGCAACTGACTTCCACTCGAGATTCTTGTGCGTCCAGTCGGCGAGCTTGCGCGCCACACTCCACGCGTCGCGATCTTTGCCGGCAATCTGACGCGCCTGATTGATCACTTCCTGCTTGTCAGCCGCGAACTCCGGCGTCGGTTTGAGAAACTCCGCGAGTGCCGGATCTTTGATCGGTAACTGATACGCTTTCTCGGCGCCGGTGCGACGCGCCGCTACTGTTACAACTAACTCTGTCGGGGACTTCAGTTCGACGGCCTGATCGGCGGTCTTGATGTCGTCCTTGATGTTATCGATCGGTCCGGCAGCTTTCGCGCGAACTTTCAGTGTGAGACTGCTGGTGCGGCTTTGGTCCGTAATCGGCACACCGCTCGGTTCGACAACGGCAAAAGTGATGTTCGCGCCGCGACGTAGATCGGAGAAGTTAGCGACCGGATAACGTCCCTCGCGGTCCATCGCGACTGACGAATGCGCGTTGATCGTCCCGGCAGTTGCGGTCGCGTAGAAGTTTTGACTGTGAAACGCGCTGGTGACCGAGAAGAGAAAATCTGCGAGCTGCTTTCGCGGTCCTTCGAACGCCGCCTTGTTTACGCCGCCGATTGCGGCTTCGAGGTTGTATCCGCCAAAGGCGATAACGCCGGCCGGGACCTTCTCGACCGATCGCGAGTAATCGCGAGTAGCGGCGAGATTCGTTTTGCCGTCGAGATCCGTAATTCCCTTGGCGTGATTGGAAATGACGAAGAATCCGTTGCGCGCGGCGGCGAAGTACGTATCCGAACCGAGTTTCAATTCGGCGAAGCCCGTCGTTGGTCCAACACTGCGAAAGAGCTTGCCTGCTGTTAAGGCATCCGCGAGCTTGGTGCTTTTCAGTTTGCAAAAGGCGGTCACCGCGGCGTTGTCGAGGTCTGAATTCGTGGGCGACTTTAGCAGCACGACGCCGCATTCGGGACCGAGCTCCGGCAGCACGTCTTGTTTGAAATCGAGTGCCCACGCACCTTCAAAAACCCCAAGCTCGATCGGCGAAAACAGGTCTTTTGCCGACGAGGCCCAAAGCGCGGGCAGATCGACTCGCGTCAGGAAGTAAGCAATCGTCGAAGCGGGCAGCAGCTCCCGCGGCGCTGTCAGTTCCTTTGCCTGGAACGGCAGTAGCGGCTTGGACCATTCGCTCTCGGCAAAAACTAAATGATGCGAGTTTTCCCACGACGAAGCAGAGAACTTCAGCGCACCGCGCTCGTGGGCGGTGTTCTTCTCCGCGTCGCCGGATTCGCCAAACACCGCTTTGAGATCGCTGAAGTAAACGATGTCTCCCGAACTCTCGCCCTTACCGCCGAAGCTTTGCTGGAATTCGGGATTGTCCGCGAGTTGTTTGTCGCTGGTACCGTTTGCATTCGCCAGCATCTCGCGAATAGTCGCCAGGTCCGGTGCGAGAATCGCAACGTCGCCCAGGTAGGCAACGTGAGTAATAGTGCTTTCGACGACCCACGATGAATTGATCGCTGTGTGATTGATGGTCCTGACGCGCAGCCCGTTCCATTCCTCATCGGCCACCACTTTGTAACTCAGCAAAGAGCGGGTTGTCGGTTTGGACGGTTCAGTTTCAGGTGAAAGCACAAGCTGCGCGCTTAACGGCAGTACCGCCGGCAGTGCTGCGATTGCCCGCGTGACGACGGCGGCAGCGTTAGTCAGGAAAGAGACGCCCCCGAGGCCGCTGTGCAGTTTCTCGACGGTACGTTCGAACCGCGCGCGATCTTTCACGCGCAACACGATCGCTTTACGTTGTGCGGTCGTGACGCTGTCATGCGCGTTCGACGCGGTCCACGCGCCAAACGCGATCGGCGAATCCGGATCGATGCCGGTGTAATCGACGAGCGTATCGGCATCGTAAGGTGCAGCCAACTGGCCGCCGAACGTCCGCCGAAGGCCGATCATCATCATCACCAGGTGCGACTGGTCGCGAGGAGAATCCATTTGCAGGCCGTTGAGCGTTTCGTAAAACTTGTGTACGGCCTGACGCGGATTGGGAATGGCGGTGAAGTGTTCGACTCGTTTCGGAAAGAGATTTTCCGCAAATGATTTGATGGCGACGTCGCGTTTCAACTCCGCAGGGTTCGGCGTGCAGCCTTCGGTCCCTGCTTCGCAATAGAAAGCCCAGGCGAAGTGCGCAAGCGAAGCGTCTGCAAGTGCCTTGCGGATGATCGCGCGCCGTTCGTCTTCGGTCTTTGCGGCGATGAGTTCATTGCGAAAGTTGATCTTCTTGATCGAGGCCTTTAGTTCGTCGTCGACCTCTTTTCGAGAACCGTTTTTTGAAATCAGTGCTTCGAGGCGCGGGATGTCGGCGACTGTCGCCGCGAGCGCGAGATTCTGCGCGGCCAGTGTGCCCACCTGTTTGTCAGACGACGACACGAGCGACAACACCTGATTCAGCGGCAACGTCTCGGCGCGCCACAGTGCGACTTGTAATCCGACTGCGATCAGCGGGTTGTATTTCGAAGCCACGAGCTGCGCGAGCGGAAGTTTGAAGTCCTCGCGCGGGACGTCGATGAGCAGAGTCAACGCGCCGAGTTGAACGTTTGGATCTCGTTCGACGAACGCGGGAAGCGTGGTGGTCACCGTCTTTCCGGGTCGAACCGGCGCGAGCTCGACTACTTTGACGGACGTTGTCGGTCTGCCCACGATTCTTGCCGGAGCCGGACTGGGCCGCGGAACGGCCGGCTCCTTGAAGATGAGCTGGAGTAGCGCGTTTCGCTTCTCCTTTGGCATGAACGGCCAGACGCGCGCGAGCACTTCCGTGTTGAAGCCTGAAATCGAACGCTGCAGTAGCGTCGCAACAGTGTCAGGTAAGTTTGCGACGCCGCGAGCCGCGGCTTCCGCTACGAGTGGTTCGTCGTCGTTTATGAATTTCCAAAGTGTTGGCGTGAGCGCGGGGTTGTTACTGCGCGCGATCGCTTGCACGGTGGCCACGCGAACGAGCGGGCGGCGATCGAGCAACAGGTCCATCGCCACATCCGGTGTCGACGAAAACAGCGCAGCCAACCGCGTGACAGCGGCTTCGCGTTCCGGCGTGGCGTCGTTCAGCGTTGCGACGATGCGTTCGACGTCGTCGACTGGACTGCTCGGCGGCGTTTTGACCGTTGACTTGCGTAAGTCTTCGTGCGAATCAAAGCCGAGACCGACAAAAATCACCGACTGCACGACGGCTTTGAAAAAAGGTTCGACTTCCGCGGCGTGCGTGGCGGGCACCTGGATATTGAACACGAGTGCCTGCGGACCATAGATCGTGACCCACGAAGTGCTGCGAATCAGCTCGCCTTCGGGATTGGGTGTTTCCAAAAAGATCTCGCGCGCCTCGATATATTGCAGTTGGGTTTTGCGCGTGAGGATCGATTCCGCGCGGCCCGTCTGATCCTTTACCGTTCGCACCATGGTCGCGAAATAGTCGTCCAACGGGTAGCCATCGGGAATTTTCTGGATCAGGATTTCGAGCGACGCGGTGTGTGGGCCGATGAATTTGAAATCCGCGCCTTGCTGTTGCCAGTCGGCCGGAACGCGGAAGATGACGGTTTTTTCGGCGTCTACCTGGCGTTTGAAGTTTGTTTTCGGCAGCGCATAGCTCTTCCACTCGGCTTCGCGAGCCTCTAATCGGTTGACCTGTGCATTCGCTGCAACGAATACGCCCGAGCAGAGCAGTAAAACGAGGAGCGGGAGGAGGAGGAACTTACGCATTCCGGGGCAAGGTAACACAAGTCAGCTATTAAGTCCTATAGGTTCGATAAGACCTGTTCTGTGAGAGAATGGCGGCCTTGAGGGACACAACAAAACGCGTCAAAGTGATTGATTCCCACACCGCCGGTGAGCCGACGCGAGTCGTGCTCAGCGGTGGGCCTGATTTGGGGAACGGCCCGCTTTCGGATCGGATTAAACGGTTCAGGCAGGAGTACGACGACTTTCGTTCCGCGGTGGTTAATGAGCCACGCGGTTCGGATGCTCTCGTCGGTGCGTTGTTGTGTGCTCCGGTTGACGACACGTGTGTTACCGGTGTGCTTTTCTTCAACAATGTCGCGTACCTCGGGATGTGCGGGCATGGCACGATCGGCGTGATCGCGACGTTGGCCCACCTCGGACAGATCGAAGCGGGCACGCACCGGATCGAGACGCCGGTTGGGGTCGTGGTGGCGGAGCTTTTCGAGAATGGAGAAGTGGAGATTGAGAATGTGCCGAGCTACCGGCACCTCGCGGGCGTGACGCTGACCGTACCCGGGTTTGGGTCGGTGACTGGAGACGTTGCGTGGGGCGGCAACTGGTTTTTTCTCGTCAACGATCACGATCAGGAATTGGCGCTCGACAATCTCGAGGTTTTGACTGAGTTCACGTCGCGTATTCGGGAGGCGTTGGTGTCTGCGGGAATCACGGGCGCGGACGGGCACGAGATCGATCACGTTGAGCTGTTTGGACCATCGGAGATCGGCGGCGTTGATAGCCGCAACTTTGTGTTGTGTCCGGGCAAGGCTTACGACCGTTCGCCGTGTGGCACCGGGACGAGCGCGAAGCTCGCGTGTTTGTTTGCCGACGGGAAGCTGCGTGAAGGTCAGGTGTGGCGGCAGGAAAGCATCGTGGGCAGCATTTTTGAAGGCCGCGTGTCCGTGATTGGCGGACGTGTTCATCCGCACATTCGCGGCCGGGCGTTTGTTACCGCCGAGTCAGAGTTGATCCTCGACCCACGCGATCCGTTCTCTGCGGGCATCCGCCGATGAAGCGGCGGCAAGCGGCTTTCTGTGGAGTTCGTTTAGCGGCTCCGCCGGATGAGGGTTCGGCTAGCGGCTCCGCCGCCCAGATGGCGAGTTCGTTAGCGGCTCCGCCGCCGGATGTGAGTTCGTTAGCGGCTCCGCCGCCGGATGTGAGGCGGGGCTCTGCCCCGCCGGGAAGTATGAAAGATAGTAGTTGGGCCTAGCCCATTGTTTTAGTTCGCTCGCTGACGGCGAGGCGTAGCCTCGCCTCACATCCGGCGGCGGAGCCGAAGCAAGCAAGGCGGAGGCCAGCAACGGCGGAGCCGGAGCAAACAGAGCGGAGCCGAGCTACAGGTCGGGGTCGGAAGAAAGATGGCGGGGTCGGAAGAAAGACGGCGAAGCCGAAGCAAAAATGCGGATGAGTGCGGATGCTTATGACGTGGTGGTGATTGGTGGTGGGATTGTGGGGGCTGCGTGTGCTCTCGAGTGTGCGGCGGAGAAGTTGAAGGTCGCGATTGTCGAGGCGAGGATGGTGGGTGGCGGCGCGACTGCGGCGGGCATGGGCCATCTCGTGGTGATGGACGACTCGGAGGCGCAGTTTGCGCTGACGCGTTATTCTCAGGTGCTTTGGAACGAGTTGCGCGACGAGTTGCCGCGAACGGTTGAGCACGATGCGTGCGGCACGATCTGGGTCGCGGCTGATGATGAAGAGATGGCGGAGGTGTTGCGGAAAGAGCGCTTCTATTCCGAACGCGGCGTCGCAGTTGAAGTGCTCGATGCGCAGGCGTTGGCCGAGGCTGAACCGAATTTGCGGGGTGGGTTAGTCGGTGGCTTGCGGGTGCCGGGCGATAGCGTGATCTATCCGCCGTGTGCGGCGCAGTTCTTTGTCGAGCGTGCGCAGGCGCGCGGCGCGCAGTTGTTTGTTGGTAGCGCGGTGGAGAAGGTGACGAACGAAGGTGTGCGCTTGCGTGACGGTTCGTCGATTTTCGCGGGCGTGGTCGTGAATGCGAGCGGCAGTTGGTCGCCGGAGTTGACGCCCGGGTTGAATATTAAGAAACGCAAAGGCCATCTGGTGATTACCGATCGGTATCCGAACTTCTTGCGGCATCAGCTTGTTGAGCTTGGCTACTTGAAGAGCGCGCACTCGGTGACGTCGGATTCGGTCGCGTTCAACATTCAACCACGTACCACGGGGCAACTCCTGATTGGATCGTCGCGGCAGTACGACGTCGATCACAATCGCGTTGATGAATCGATCGTGACACGCATGTTGGCGCGTGCGATGGAATACTTGCCCGCGCTGGGTAAGCTTTCCGCCTTGCGAACCTGGACCGGCTTTCGCGCTGCGACGCCTGACAAACTTCCGCTGATTGGACCCGCGACTAACAATGTATCCACGTCTGGTCACGAACGGCTGTATCTCGCAACAGGCCACGAAGGTCTCGGTATCACCACCTCGCTCGCCACGGCAAAGCTGCTTGTGGATCAGATCATGAACCGCACGCCCGCGATTCCAATCCCACCCTACTTACCGTCGCGAATGGCGCCGGAGACTATTACACGTGCCTGAACTCATTACTCTGAAAGTGAATGAATTACCGGTCAGCGTACCAACGGGCAGCATGGTGGCCGCCGCTGTGCTGGCGGCCGGTGTTACTTCATTTCGGCGCTCGGTGACGGGTGAAGCGCGCGGGCCGTTGTGTGGCATGGGGATCTGTTTTGAATGTCGCGTGACGGTGAACGGCGTGGCTCACGTGCGCAGTTGCCAAACGCTTTGCGAAAACGGAATGGACGTGCGCACGGATGGGTAGCGGTGCTGGTGTGTCCGATGTTTTGATCGTAGGCGCGGGACCAGCCGGACTCGCCGCGGCGTATCGTGCGGCACGCGCGGGTTCGCGTGTTGCAGTCGTCGACGACAATCCGCACGCGGGCGGACAGATTTGGCGCGGCGAGCAGAGTAAACCAAGCTCAAGAGAGGCACAGATTTGGTTTGAACGGATTCGATCCGCGAATATCCGTTTCATTCCCGGCGCCAGGATCTTTCAACAGACGCAACCAGGCCAACTGCTGGCTGAAACGCCCGGTGGCGTTACCGAACTGAATTACACGAATCTCATT
The DNA here is from genome assembly GCA_036281015.1 of Pyrinomonadaceae bacterium. GTDB lineage: Bacteria > Acidobacteriota > Blastocatellia > Pyrinomonadales > Pyrinomonadaceae > PSRF01. The sequence continues at coordinate 6,945 of DASUPR010000281.1, read as the reverse complement.
CTCGCGACTGGTGCGCGTGAAAGGTTTTTGCCGTTTCCCGGTTGGACGCTGCCGAACGTGATGGGCGCCGGTGGTTTGCAGGCGCTCGTTAAGACGGGATTATCAATCGCGCGAAAGAAGGTTGTTGTCGCGGGCAGTGGTCCACTATTGCTCGCAGTCGCCGATTATTTGCGCGAGCGTGGCGCGGACGTGTTGTTGATTGCCGAGCAGGCGCCGGCGAGTCGATTAGCGCGTTTTGGTCTCAATTTGTTTGGCGCAGGCAAGTCAACACAGGCGTTTGAGTTGAAACGACGGTTGAAAGGCGTGAAGTATCTCCACGGTTGCTGGCCCGTTGCGGCGCACGGCGAAGAGAAGCTCACGAGCGTGGCGTTGTTACACGGCGGGTTTCGGGGCGGTAAGACGTGGCGCGTCGAATGCGACTATCTTGCGTGCGGGTTTCATCTCGTGCCGAATCTTGAACTGGCTGAGTTGATTGAGTGCAGGATTGAAAACGGCGCGGTGCATGTTGATGAATTTCAGCAAACGAGCGTGGCGCATGTTTACGCGGCCGGCGAAGCGACCGGAATAGGCGGGCTTGACCTGTCGTTGATTGAAGGTGAAATAGCGGGACTCGCGGCGTCGGGCAAACGAGATGAAGCGCGGAAGCTGTTTTCTGTGAGAGCAAAGGGGAAGGGATTTGCGCGGATCTTGAATGAAACGTTCGCGTTGCGAGAAGAACTAAGAGATCTGGTTAAAACGGAGACGCTTGTTTGCCGTTGTGAGGATGTTAGTTTTGGGCAGTTGAAGTGTAATCAGTCGTGGCGTGCGGCGAAGTTGCAGACGCGCTGTGGCATGGGACCATGCCAGGGACGTGTGTGTGGTCCAGCAGTTGAGTTTTTGTTTGGCTGGCGAGTTGAGTCCGTTCGCCCGCCGATCTTTCCAGTAAGGGTTGGAAGTCTGATAAAAGAGAAACATGAAGGAACACAGAGATGAAGATGATCTGGCGCGGTGTGATGCCGGCGACGACGACGGCGTTTGACGAGGATCTGAATATCGACCATGCGTTCGTGGCCACGCACGCGAAATGGCTGGTTGATGAAGGCTGCACGGCGATCATCGCGCCAGGTTCGCTCGGCGAGAGTGCGACGTTGAGTTTTAATGAGAAGGTGGCGTTGTGGGACACGCTGATCGCGGCGGTCGGCGAGCGCGTGCCGGTCGTGGGGGCGATTGCTTCGTTGAGCACGGCTGAAGCGGTTGCGCTGGCGAAGCGTGGGGAAGACGCGGGCTGTAGCGGGCTCATGGTGTTGCCGCCGTACGTTTATCGCAGCGATTGGCGCGAGATGAAGGCGCACATCGAAGCGGTGTTTCGCGCGACGAGTCTGTCGTGCATGCTCTACAACAATCCCGTCGCGTACGGCACTGATTTCCTTCCCGAACAGATCCAAGAACTCGCGGCCGAGCACGCAAATCTCGCCGCAGTGAAAGAGTCGAGCACCGACGTGCGCCGCATCACGTGGATCAAGGAGTTGGTTGGCGACCGGTTGGATATTTCTGTCGGCGTTGACGATGCGATCGTCGAAGGTATTGCGGCCGGTGCGGTTGGCTGGGTCGCGGGTTTGGTGAATGCGCTGCCGAAGGAATCGGTTGCGCTCTTCAATTACGCGATGAACGGCGAACACGAAAAAGCACGAGAGCTTTATTACTGGTTTCTGCCGCTGCTGCGCCTCGACACGGTCCCGAAGTTTGTGCAGTTGATCAAGCTGGTGCAGGAGGAAGTTCGCATGGGTTCCACGCGGGTGCGGCCGCCACGCCTTGAATTAACAGGAGAAGAATTGGACCAGGCAAAACGAGTGATTCGTCACGCCCTTGAAACACGGATTGAACGGAGCACTTCATCCGCGGCGCGTAATCCGTGATCGAAGGCTTCTTCAAATAACGCGACGCCGCTCAGTTCCGAATGTGCGAAGTGAATTGAACGAAACGGCTTCGCGCCTACGCGGCGCGCGGCGCCCCACATGAAGCCCGTGCGCGGGCGGATCATCGCGTGGCCCCAGCGCATCACGTCTAAACGTTCGACGAGATTGCGAATGTCAGTGTGAGCGCGTGAGAGATCTGTGAGCGTCACGTCGGCCCAGCTACGCCAATCAGTTTCGAGCAGGCGCGTGCGTGCGACGCGTGGGTTCTCGTCGCAGAGCGGGTAGTAGTAAGTGAAGACGGTTGGACCACGATCGATGCCGCGCTGGTGTGTGGCGACGACGTAACCGAGCGATTCGCTTTCGTAAAGCACGTTGTCCCACGCGAGTGGAAAGTCACGCGCGCTTAATTGCGGACGATCTTTCAACGTCAGGTTTGCGACCATCCACGAGCCGAATTGAAACTCGGCGATGTGCGGCGGTGGATTGTCGCGGTAGTCTCTTACGACATAGCGCGCCATAAATTGCGGCGCGGCGAAGATTACAGTTTTCGCACGGAAGCCAAGGGGGTTCTGGCCATGGCCGTCCAGGGTAAGAATTTCAACCCGATTTGAAAACGGAATTATCTCGACAGCAGCGCGGTCGAGTTGGATGTGCGACTTCGTTTTTTCGAACAAGTGGTTCACTAGCCGCCCGTTTCCTTCCGGCCACGTAATCAGCGACTGCGACTCGACGCCGGGCTTCAACACGCGCGCGCAGAAATAAAACAGACCGGCCCAGGCGCTCGTCTGATCGAGCGTCATGCCGTAATCGTCGCGACACGCGTAGTTCACCCACCAACGCAGTCGCGGACTCGTAAAGCCGCGCTGGTTCATCCACTCGCCCATCGAAATGCGATCGAGCGCGGTGACCTCGGCGTCGTCCGAACAGGCCGACACCGGCAACGTGAACGCGCGCCGCCCTTTCGCATCGCGCCACAGCACCCAGCGATTGACCTCGGCGTTGAACTTCTCCATCTGCTGGTCATCGTCGGCGCTCGCGCCCGCGTGCAGATAGAGCCCTTCGTACCAGCGGCCTTTGTAAAAGATCCTTTCCTCAGGATCGCGGCAAAGAAACTGTTCAGCAATGATCGGTTCGCCGTCGTTGTCTTTGCCCTCGATCACGCCCATTTCGTCGAGCAATGCGATCAGGGAGGAGTTATCTTTCATCGGCGCTGGAATGTAGTGAGCACCCCACGGAAAGGCCAACGCGCCACTAGAACCCGAACGAGACGTTCCGCCCGGCGCCCTCTCCAACTCAACCAGAGCGAAGTCACTAAAGCCGGAGCTTTGCAGACGCCACGCTGCAGTGAGACCAGCGACTCCGCCACCAACGATAACTACAGGAACATCAGTCCACGCGTCAGCAGGCACTTCGACGCGGACACCGTCGCGAATGCGATGTCCAAACACGTCTGACTGGCCCACGATTTCCCCAGGCGGTAACGGTGGATTTGCCGTGTTCCGGCAAGCAGCGAGGGCGACCGGAAGGCCAAGAAAAGCAGCGAGTATTTCGCGACGATTAAACGTGGTCACTCAAAGCGCTTCCATTCACCTTCGTAATACCGAACCAACGCCTGATTATCCAACCGGTTGATCTCAACCGGCACAGGCTCGATGTCTTTTGACAGTTGAAACATCGCCGCCAACGTTTGTTCGTCGAGAAAGCGCAAACCGTCCGGCGGCTTGGTGGGAATTTCGAAGGGAGACGAACGTGCGAGGGCAAAGCCCCACAAACCAAAACTCGGCACCGCAGTGTAGTAAGGCTTAACCGAGAAGCCTGCGGCTTCGAGCGTGCGAATGATGCACCAGTAAGAATTGCGCGCAAACATCGGCGACGTTGATTGCACGCTGACCGCCGCGTCCGGCGTTAGTCGGGTTCGCAACAAGCGATAGAAGCGCGTGGTGTAAAGCTTGCCGAGCGAGAAAGTATTCGGATCCGGAAAATCAACGATCGCCGCGTCGAAGACTTCATCCGCCTTCTCCACCCAGATAAACGCATCGTCATTAACAACCCGCACGCGCTTATCCTCGAACGCGCGTTTATTCAACTCCGCCAGCAACGGAAAACGAGTCGAAAGCTCCGTCATGTCCGGATCGAGATCCACTAACGTAACGTGCTCAACCGACGGGTACTTCAAGATCTCGCGCAACGCGAGCCCGTCGCCGCCACCAAGCACCAGCACACGCTTCGGATTGTTCGCCAACAACATCGGCGGATGCACCAGCGCCTCGTGATAGCGATACTCGTCCGTCGAGCTGAACTGCAGATTCCCATTCAGAAACAACTGAAAACCCGCACGCCCGCGCGTGATCACGATCCGCTGGTAATGCGTGTTCTTCGTGTAGACGATCTCGTCGGCAAACATCTCGTCTTCCGCGAGCGACGTCAGCGTGTTTGCCTTGACCAGCGCCAACAGCAACAGCGCAATCACGACCACCGAGCGCACGCGCAGTCCCGTGATGCTGCCCTTGATCAGCGGCCGCAACAACCACGTGCCCCACAACGCAACCGCCGCATTTAAGATGCCGAAGACCAACGACGTCCGCACCAATCCGAGCCGCGGCACAAACAGAACCGGAAACAGGATCGCCGCGAGCAGCGCGCCGATGTAGTCAAACGCGAGCACGCGCGACACGAGCTCTTTGAACTCAACCTGGTCCTTCAGTATGCGTAGCAGCAGCGGTATCTCGAGCCCGACAAACGTGCCGATCGCGAACACGAGAAAGTAGAGCACGGCGTAGAAGTAACTGACGCGCGCGAACGTGAAAAACAGCAGCGGCGCGGAGAAGCCGCCGAGTACCGCGACGGCGAGCTCGATATCGACGAAGCGCCGGGCCAGACCTTTTTCGATGAAGCGTGAGAGCCACGAGCCGACGCCCATGGCGAAAAGATAAATACCGATGATCAGTGAGAATTGAGTGACCGAATCGCCGAGTACATAACTCGCGAGAGTGCCCGCCAAAAGTTCATAAATCAAACCGCAGGTCGCGACAATGAGAACGTTGAGAAAGAGTAGCGGCGGGCGTTTCATTTCATTTCCGATTGCCGATTTTCGATTGCCGATTGAGTCGCGAATCAGACGCGCCCTGGTTTTTCCAAATCGAAAATCGGCAATCGGAAATCGCCAATTTCCGTGTTAGCCGTGGACCGCCGCCGCGATGATCAGCGCGGTACCGAGGATCACGGAAGCGATCACGATCGCGAGCGCGACGTTGTGATCTTCTTCGATCTCTTTGCGCACGGAGAACGGCGTGGCTTTGGCGATGACCAGGAAAGCGAGCGCAAAGATGATTAGGCCCAAAATGACAAAGACTATCGTGGTCACCAAAACCGGTAAGAGTGTTTCGAGCGGTACCACCAATCCGACGATTGAATTGATCATCATTTTCCTCCGTGCAAGCCGTAGTGCCAGAAGTGGAACGAGCGATAACCATTCTGCCGCGCGTCAGGCGGCAACTGCCGGCGCGTACCGCCGCCGATCTCCCAACCCAACATCGCCGCCGCGGCGTAGAGCGTCACCACGCCGGCGCCAAAAATTGTGTAGAGTGCTTTTAGCATTTTGAATTATTCCTCATCATCATCGTCGTCAGCCGATCCGCTTGGGGTGAACATGCTCTCGGACCAGCGTCGATGTTCAAAACTGAGGTGATAGAACGCCATCACGATTGGTCCAAGGGATAACACGATCAGGGCGAGCAGCAGGTTGAACCCGTGCGTCACGTTCTGTTCGATCTTGACCTGAATAGTTGCCGGCCCTTGCCAGCGTTCCCACTGTCCTTCCAGCCGCAAAACATATCGCCCGGCAGGCATCGCCGACGTGAACGCCGAATCTGTTTGCCCGCCTTCACTCCACGACTCGCCATCTTCAACGCCCTGGTAATAAGAGATCTCGATCGGAAACGACTCGACCACGCCCGTTTCTTCGTTGATCAGATCGCCTTCGAGATAGACCCACGTGTTCTGCACCGGCGACTCGCCGACAATGCGGATGTTGCGCCGCCCGGCGAGTTCGAAAGGCTGACTGAAGAACACCTGCGTGCCGTCCGCGTTGGCCAACGGCGGCAGCGTGATCCTTTGCGCGAACACTTCCTTTGTCGAACCCGAAAGCACCATCGTCCCGAAACCGACGGCGAGCAGGATCACGATGAACAGAATCCAGTATTTGTAAACCCACTTGTGCTTGTAAGGTTGATTGGGCGCAATGTTCGACGGCCGCGGCAGATCCTTAACGCCGAACGCCGTTTCGATCTGCGGCACTGTGACGTACGTTCCGAGCGACCAGTTGATCTCACCCGCGGCGCGCTGGTGTTTCTGAGGATTCTCAGGATCCGTTATGTAGATCGTCGAAACTTCCTTCGAGAGCATGTACGGCGCCGCGACGTAATCAACACCGCGCACCTGCTCGCCGACTTCAACCTTCCAGTAAAACTCTCCAAACACGTATTCGACACGCGCCTGCGCGTCCTGAAAGATCTTGTAGTTCTTGCCGCTGTAATTAGCGTACTTCCCTGATTCGCTGACTTCACCCGGCGGCACTGCGCGCACATAATTCCAGTGATCGTCGCTGTTCACCAGCCAGCGAAAACCGATCTGCGGGTTGTAGAGAAGATACTCACTCCAGAAATACGTCACGCCGTCGATCGTCACGCTGCGTTGCATCGCGCCGATGACGGTCATCTTTCCTTCGGGCACGTCGCCTGTCGAACCCAGCGGAATGACTGGTTGAAACGACGGCGGCTCGAGCGATTTCAGAAACTTGAGTTGTCCCTGATTGACGTCGAGCAACGAATTGCAGTTTGGGCACGTGACGCGCTCTGTTTTATCAGGCGCACGCAGTTCGAGCGGGCCGCCGCAGTTTGGACAACCGAGCTGCGCGGCGCCGACGCGGCGTTCTTCGCGCTCAGGCGTGCGTGTGGTCGTGATGCCGAGCTCGGCGAGTGTTACTTCAGTGCCGAGAAAGACGAGTGGCGGTGATTCGTTGTAATCGAGCGTGCCGAACGAACGATTGGTG
>DASUPR010000280.1:0-2720 GCA_036281015.1 Pyrinomonadaceae bacterium | reverse complement strand
GACTCACCAGAGAAAACGAAATCATCACCATCAGAGCCGAGGTTGATCCGTACCTCGAGCTGGCCGAGATTCATCGTCGTGTAATTAGCGAGGGTGGGCCGGCGTTGTTGTTCACGCGGGTTAAGGGAAGCCGTTATCCAGTCGTGACCAACATGTTCGGCACGGAGCGGCGGATCGAGCTTGCGTTTGGCCCAAAGCCGGAGGCTTTGGTTCGTGAGATGGTTCATGTCGCGGAGTCGCTCCTGCCGCCGAAGACTGCTGAACTCTGGAAACATCGTTCAGTTGCGCTCGAGTTCCTAAAACTCGGAACGAGAAACACCTCGAGATCGCCCGTGACTCAGGTTGTCGATCGACCTGCTCGCCTGGACCAATTACCTGTATTGACGACGTGGCAGGAAGACGGTGGTCCATTCATCACCCTCCCGCTGGTCTATACCGAGAACCCAGTAACTAAAAAGCACAACCTCGGTATCTATCGCATGCAGGTTTATGACGAACGTTCAACCGGACTGCATTGGCAGATTCAGAAAGGCGGCGGGTTTCATTACCAGGAAGCCGAACGTCTCGATCAGCCGTTGCCAGTGACTGTGTTTCTCGGTGGACCACCGGCGCTCATTCTCGCTGCCATCGCTCCCTTACCGGAAGACGTGCCCGAGTTAGTTCTCGCATCGTTGCTTGCGGGACAAAAATTGAAGATGACTGCGAATCCGCTCGGTCGTGAGAAGCACCGGCTGGCAGCCGAAGCAGAGTTTGCGCTCGTTGGACATGCTCCGCCGCATGAACGGCGCCCCGAAGGGCCATTTGGCGATCATTATGGTTACTACTCGCTTCGTCACGATTATCCGGTCTTTCAAGTTGATGCGATCTTTCACCGTCGCGACGCGATCTATCCGGCGACTGTAGTCGGCAAGCCGCGCCAGGAAGATTTTTTTATCGGCGATTATTTGCAGAAACTGCTGTCGCCGCTGTTTCCCATGGTGATGCCTTCAGTGCGAGATCTTTGGACTTATGGCGAGACTGGTTTTCACTCGCTCGCCGCAGCCGTAGTGCGCGAGCGATACGTTCGCGAGGCGCTCGTTTCAGGTTTCAGGATTCTCGGCGAGGGGCAGTTGTCGCTGACGAAGTTTCTGTTGCTCACGGACACGCCGCAGGATCTGAAGAACTTTCCTCGTTTGTTGGAGTACGTGCTCGAGCGTTTCCGGCCGGAAACCGATCTCTTCGTGTTTTCAAACGTGTCGATGGATACGTTGGACTACACGAGTGGAAAGGTGAACGAAGGCAGCAAAGCGATCATGCTTGGACTAGGCGATCCTGTTCGCAAACTGCCGCGCGAGTTTAATGGGCAGTTGCCGGCGGGGATTGCGCGCGCGGAGGTGTTTTGCGGAGGATGTCTCGTGTTGCAAGGAGGAGCGGATGAAACGCTGCCGGCGCGAGTGGCGGGCGATCCGGTGTTCGCTGATTGGCCGCTGATCGTTTTGCATGACGATGCTCGAGTAGCTCGATCGTCTCCCGATTTCTTGTGGGCGACATGGACCAGGTTCGAACCGGCGGCAGATATCTATGCCGCGCAGACGTCGGTCCAGCGACATCATCTCGTTTACAAGGCGCCGATCGTTATCGATGCACGCACCAAGCCTGGCTTTCCGGATGAGTTGATTGTTAGGGAAGACATAGCAGATCTAGTCGACCGGCGCTGGACGGAATACTTTAGCCGCGGATAACACGGATTTTAAATCGGATTAAATCCGGATTTTAGATCCGTGTCATCCGTGGTTAAGTTTGATCGTGAAGACCGCACCGCCTTCGGTGAAATTAGCAGCGGTCAGTGTTCCACCGTGTTGCGTGATGATTCGATGGGTGAGCGCGAGGCCGATGCCGTGGCCCTTCGCTTTCGTCGTGAAGAAGGGAATGAAGATCTTTTGAAGATCCCCCGCTGAGATCCCTGGTCCGGTGTCGCGCACCTGGATCACGACACTGCCGTCCTCACGCGCCGCACTCACAAATACACATCCATCAGGGTTTGCTTCAGCACCATTGCGCATGAGATTAAGCAGCGCCAGTCGCAGCATTCGTTCGTCCGCGCGAACCGCCAGTGACGGATCCACCTCGACGACAGATTTCACCGGCAGCTCGGCAGCACAATCTGCAAACAACTCGGACAGCGAAACCTCTTCCAACTGCAACGGCTGCGGGCGCGCGAAATTGAGAAACGCTGTCACCATGCTCGAAAGGTTTCGCACTTCATTGAGTAGCGATCCTGCTGCAACCTGCGCGTTGTCGTTCAAGTCCATACTCTGCAAAAGCTGCGCGTATCCCTGAAGCGTCGCGATCGCGTTCTTGAATTCATGGGCCAACCCCGCTGACATCTCTCCAAGACTTTCGAGATTATTCTTAAGCGCCACCTGCTCGCGCAGTTCAGTAACTTCGGTGATGTCCGTCAACAAGCAGAGCGCGCCTCTGGGACCACGCTCAGGCGGCAGATCGATCGGGGCGACAGTCGCGCCAAGGCGGCGCAGTTTTCCATTTGTACCGGCTGCTTCAATCTCTGTCCGGCGATAAACAGTCCCCGTTTTCAAACAGTCGCCAACCATCGCTGACAGCTCCGCATGCCTGCCCAGTAATTGCTCGTACGATTCACCCAACGCCCTGCCGTCAACTTCCAACAGCGTGCGTCCGGGCGTATTGATGGCCATCGAGCGTCCCGCGGCATCGAACGCGAT
>DASUPR010000279.1:0-11297 GCA_036281015.1 Pyrinomonadaceae bacterium | reverse complement strand
CTTCGGAAGCTGCTGTTTGGGAAGGAAAGGTTACCGACCGGCCTTATGTGTTAGTTGCGCAGTCGAGTCTTTTCGATCCCTCACGCGCGCCTGGGGCTCAGCACACGCTATGGGCCTACTGTCACGTTCCGAACGGTTCTGACGTCGACGTGAGCGAACGGATCGAAGATCAGATCGAGCGTTTTGCGCCTGGCTTTCGTTCGCGGATCATCGGGCGCAGTGTGTTGACGCCTGCGCAGCTCGAGAGTCGCAACGCGAACCTGGTCGGCGGCGATATCAACGGCGGCGCAGCAACGCTCGCGCAAATGTTCACGCGTCCCACGATTCACACCTACAGCACGCCACTCAAAGACGTCTACATCTGCTCCTCCTCGACTCCTCCCGGCGGTGGCGTCCACGGCATGTGCGGCTATCACGCTGCCCGCGTGGCACTGAAAAACTTATCTTAGTCGTGTCGCGGAATAGAACACTAAACTCAAGACAATGTTCTGAGTTCAGCCTTTATGCTTGCGTTTCGCGCACACAAGCTAAAGCTTGAACTCTAAACTCCGAAACTCAGCCAAGTGGCCCTCTGTTTGCTCTTCGTTAATGAAAATAGCGGATGGAGGAGAACAAGATGGCTGAAAAAAAAGGTAGCAGCAAGCGTGAACTGATCGACACCGGCAACGACAAGCGATTCGTTCGCCGCGATGAAAAGGGTCGTTTCGAAGAGGTCGAAGACGTCGGCAAATCGTTAGCCCAGGACGTCCGCAAACACGCGAAGACCAAGGTCCAGTCAGGACAGGGCGACCGCGGCGATCAAAAACGGGATGACGGATGACGCAGACATTCTGATCGTTTGGCGCGGGCGCAGCGGGACTCACGGCCGCCCGCGAACTTCGCAGTCTCAAAGAACTTTCTGCACGACTCGCTACGATCGAGGATACAATCTACTTCGCGGGCGAGGCCGCCAACACGCGGGACACTTGGGCACGGTCCACAGCGCCATCCAATCCGGGCTGCGCGCCGCACAACTGATTCAATGTTCTCCTGGAACGCAAGCATAGGCCGCGCTCAACAACTCGCCGAAAGCTCAACACCAGCGAAAGAGCTACTCACGTTCTATGCGACTGTCTTGACGGCTCAAAAACAGATCTACGACTCGTTATGCGGGCGTCGTGACTGGCTTCCGTCGGGCTCACTCGAAGACGATCTAAGCATCCTGCACGAACACGCCCGATTCTTCTTAAAATCAGTGTCATCCGTGGCCCCGCGAGCGCTCGCAGAACAAGCCGACGCGAGTGACGAACTGTTGCTCGAATACTGGCACAACCGCTCGGATAAACTGTTCTTCCCCAAAGCTTTCTTACAACCCTACGCGCATTGGTCCGTGCAATCCGGCGCGCTCAGCAGGCAAAGCTCAACGCCCGAAAATCGTTGCCCTTACTGTTTCGGCAAACCACAGCTCAGCTTTCTCCGCGTCACCGAATCGGGTTCGGAAAGCGGCAACAGGCATCTGTTCTGTGCGACGTGCCTATCGTCGTGGGAATTTCGCCGCGTGGTGTGCGCCTCGTGCAGCGAAGAGCGGCCGTTCAAACTCGAATACTTCAAGAGCGACGAATTCGATCACGTCAGAATCGAAGCGTGCGAGTCGTGCAAGCAGTACATCAAAGGCATCGACCTGACACGTCTTGGTCTCGCCGTGCCTTTGGTTGACGACGTTGCATCGGCGGCCCTCGATCTGTGGGCCACTGAGAAAGGCTACGCGAAGATCGAACTGAATCTCGTCGGATTGTAAATGTGGTTGACAGCGAAACCCCTGTGAGCCTAGTCTGGTTACGTTCCTTCCGTTAGCCCCTAATTCCCCCGAACTGAATTTCATCCTTGCTAAGGTTGAGGTATGGGCGTCTCCAGAAGAACGTTTCTCAGGACAACCATCGTGGGCGGCGCCGGAGTTTCCGTCTTCGGTTTTTCGCTCGCACCCATCTACGCGCAGACGCGCGGATTGAAGATCGATCGCACGACTGAAACACGCAGTACGTGTCCGTATTGCTCCGTCAGTTGCGGCGTCATCATTCACACCATCGGCGACAAGGCGAAAAACGTGACGCCGCAGGTTGTGCATGTGGAAGGCGATCCCGATCACCCGATCAATCGCGGCACTCTCTGTCCGAAAGGCGCGTCGCTCGAACAGGAAATTGTCAACGATCGCCGGTTGCTGAAACCGCAGGTGCGGCGGCCGGGTTCCGATCATTGGGAAGACATTTCCTGGGACGACGCGTTCAACGAGATCGGACGATGGGTGAAGAAAACTCGTGACGAAACGTTCGTTGAGAAAGACGAGCAGGGATATACGGTGAACCGTTGTGAAGGCATCGGCTGGACCGGCGGCTGCACCGACACCAACGAGCTCAACTTTCTCGCAGTCAAAACAATGCGCAGTCTCGGGGTATGCTACTTCGAAACGCAGGCCCGAGTTTGACACGGTCCGACGGTCTCCAGTTTGGGGCCCACCTTCGGACGCGGCGCAATGACCAACGGCTGGATCGACATCAAGAACACCGACATGATGTTGATCATGGGTGCGAATCCGGCCGAGAACCACCCGTGTGGCTTCAAGTGGGCCATCGAGGCGAAGCTGAAACGCAACGCGAAGATGGTCGTCGTCGATCCGCGTTTCACCCGCACAGCCGCGACCGCCGATCTCTTCTTACAAATCCGTGCCGGCACCGACATCGCTTTTCTCGGCGGCCTGGTCAATTACGCGATTCAAAACGATCGGATCGCGAAAGAGTATCTCGTCAATTTCACCAACGCAGCCTTCATCGTGAAGGAAGGTTTCAAGCTTCCTGAAGATGGGCTCTTCTCGGGTTTTGACGGCCGAAGTAATTACGAGAAAGAGACCTGGAACTACGAAGCAGCCGGAGGCGGCGGTGGTGGTGCTTCGCAAACGCCGCCGGAGAAATCGCCGTCTGCGGCCGGTGGCGAGATGAGCAGCACGACTGGCGGCGGCCATCAGGCTGCGGGTGGTCCAGGCGCCGCCGGCCAGGGTGGTCCAAAGCCGCCACCAACAATGCCCGAAAACGTTGCTTACGATCTAACGCTGCAACACGAACGCTCGGTGTTTCAGTTACTGAAGAAACAATTCTCGCGCTACACGCCCGAGATGGTGGAGCGCATCACCGGCATTCCGAAAGATCAATTCCTCAAGGCCGCGGACCTGTTCACTTCGGTGCGCAAGAATGGCGACACGAAAAAAGCCGCAACGATCATCTACGCTGTCGGTTGGACGCAACACACAACCGGCACGCAGATCATTCGTACGGCTGCGATTCTGCAATTGCTGCTCGGCAACGTCGGTCGCGCCGGTGGCGGTGTCAACGCGTTACGTGGACACTGCAACATCCAGGGCGCGACCGACATGGGCGGTGTGTTTGACATCTTCCCCGGCTATCTCAAGGTCCCGGCTCCGTCTGACACGGATCTCGCGACGTTTCTGAAACGAGCAACTCCCACGCAATCCAAACCGGGTGAATGGCAGTCGTATAACTACTGGTCCAACACGCCGCAGTTCATGGTGTCGTTTCTGAAGGCGTTGTACGGCGACGCTGCGCAGCGCGACAACGATTGGGCCTATCACTACCTGCCGAAGATCGATCGCAAGTATTCATGGACCGAGATGTGGGACTACATGTACCAGGGCAAGGTCAAAGGTCTCTTTGCGTTCGGCATGAACGGCGTGGCGATCGGTCCGAACTCACGCAAGAACATCGACGCGCTGAAGAAGGCCGACTGGCTTGTCGTCTGTGATCTTTATGCGGAAGAGACGGCTGAATTTTGGAGAGCGCCCGGTACAACGCCTGAAGAAATGAAGCGGATCAACACGACCGTTTACCGGCTGCCGGGCGCGGGTTTTGCTGAGAAAGACGGCACGTTTGTTAACTCCGCGCGGTGGTTGCAGTGGAAGTACGTGGCGTTGCCGCCGCCGGGTCAGGCGAAGGTGGACCAGGAGATTCTGGGGCGCATCTTTTTGAAAGTGCGCGAGCTTTACCAGGCTGAAGGCGGGAAGTTTCCGGATCCGATCGCGAACCTTTCGTGGCAGTACATTGTTCCCCAGAGTCCTTCGTTTACGGAGATCGCGAAAGAGATCAACGGGCGTGCGCTCGCGGATTTAACCGACGAACAACTCGCGCCGGGTCAGACAATCAAAGCCGGCCAGCAACTACCCGGGTTTGCGTGGCTGCGTGACGACGGCACGACTGCCTGCGGCAACTGGTTGTACTCCGGTTCATGGACTGAAGCGGGCGCACTGTCGCAGCGTCGTGGCACTGACGATCCGTCTGGGTTGGGTATCTATCCGAACTGGGCGTGGTCGTGGCCGGCAAATCGGCGCGTCATGTACAACCGCGCTTCGTGTGATGTGTCCGGCAAGCCGTGGGATCCGGAGCGGCGTCAGGTTTGGTGGAGTGAGAAGGAACAGAAGTGGGTGGGCAATGATGTGCCCGATTTCAAGACTGACTCGAATCCGAAGGATCACATGGGGCCCTTCATCATGAACGCTGAAGGCGTGGCACGCATCTTTGCACCGCTCGCGGCGTTTGCTGATGGTCCATTCCCGGAACACTACGAGCCGATGGAGAGTCCGATTGCGAACCCGTTGCATCCGCAGCAGTCAAACAACCCGGTCGCGGAGAAGTACAAGTCTGACGTCGATAAGTTTGGGACCGTCGATCAGGGCTTCAACATCGTCTGCACCACTTATCGCTTGACCGAACACTATCACTATTGGACCAAGAACAATCCGATGAACGTGCAGTTGGTGCCGGAGCCGTTTGTGGAAGTGCCGGCGCAGCTCGCGGATGAGTTGGGCATTCGTGGTGGCGAGAAGCTGAAGATCAGCAGCGCACGCGGGATCTACATCGCCAAGGCGATGGTGACGCGCCGCATCAAGCCGATGATGATCGACGGCAAGAAGACTTACCAGATCGGCATTCCGATTCACTGGGGTTATCGCGGCATTAAAGAGGACGAAGGCAAGACGGCGCTGACGCCAGTGAATGATTTGTCGCCCGCGGCGATCGATCCGAATGCGTATACGCCCGAGTTCAAAGGGTTTCTGGTGAAGATCGAGAGGGCGTGATGGACGTTCCGAGAACAATGCAAATCCAGGAGATCTCGGCGCATCCTGGTCCTGTGCCCGGGCGCGGTACGCAACGCGCCGTGGAGGTTTGCAAGTACATCGATGTGACGACGTGCATCGGTTGTAAGGCGTGTGAGGTGGCGTGTGTCGAGTGGAACGATCATCCGTTTCGCGAAACGACGTTTGACGACACGTATCAAACGATGCCTTCGACTGAGTGGAACTATTGGAACCTGATCAAGTTTGTCGAGCACGAGCGCGACAATAATTTCATGTGGTTGATGCGCAAGGACCAGTGCATGCACTGTGAGGATCCTGGTTGCTTGCGCGCGTGTCCGGCTGATGGCGCGATCATCAAGTATGAGAATGGCATCGTCGACTTTCAGCAGGAGAATTGCATCGGGTGTGGTTACTGCATTTCGGGTTGTCCGTTCGACATTCCGAAGTTTAATCCGCAGACGAAGAAGGTTTTCAAGTGTACGTTGTGTTCGGATCGTGTAGGGCAGGGACTTGAACCGGCGTGTATCAAGGCGTGTCCGACCGGGTGTTTGCATTTTGGGACGAAGGAAGACATGGTCCAGATCGCGCACAGCCGCGCGCATCAGTTGAAGACGCAGTCGGGGTTTGCGAATGCGGGTGTTTACGATCCGCAGTCGATTGGCGGCACCCACGTGATTTACGTGTTGCACGACATCACGCAGCCGGAGATTTACGGTGGTTTGCCGGCGAACCCGGTGATTCCGCCGAGTTACACGTACTGGAAGTGGTTCGCGAAGCCGGCGGGATTGGTGATGGCGGCGCTGGGTGTGTTGGCGGTGTTCTTCCACCGCGTGGTGTATGGACCAAAGCTGCCGCAGCCCGAAGCTGAGGCGGTTGTGACTGAGCATCCGGATGAGGTGGACGCCGCACGAAAGGAGCGGCCTTAACGAGAGGATTTCTGGGATGAGTGGATCGGCTGAACGTTTCGACGAGAAAGCGCGGGCGGTGTTTGGGCGGCATGGGCGCACTGTCGTACATCGCGGCGAGTTGTTGCGTCACCCGGTCTACACTCGTGTGTTGCACTGGACCGTGGCGATCTTCTTCGTGCTCGCTCTGCTTTCCGGCTTTGCGCTCTACTCTCCGTGGCTCTATAGCTGGCTAACGCCAATCTTCGGCGGTGGACCAATGACGCGCTTCCTGCATCCGTGGTTTTCGGTCGGCTTCACCATCGCGTTTGCGTTTCAATTTGTGAACTGGGTGCGACCGATGCGTTGGACACCTAACGACAGCCGCTGGATGAAGCGCATCAGGGCTTACGTCACGAACGCGGAAAAAACCGAGCCACGAGAAACAGGCTTCTTCAACGCCGGACAGAAGCTTTACTTCTGGCTCCTCGTCATCGGCACTGTGTTGCTTCTTATCACGGGATTCCTGTTGTGGTTCAATCACGTGACCCCACGCTGGTCCGTGGCTATCAGTTACATTCTCCACGACATCGCTGCCCTTGCCCTGCTCGCAGGCTTCATCGTTCACATCTACGAAGGCACCGCGGCCCAACCGGGCACCTTCCGCTCAATGATCGACGGCACCGTCACCGACGCCTGGGCCCGCACCCACCACCCCGCGTGGCACGAGGAAGTCACCGGCGAGAGACGTCAACGCGATACTGAGTAAAGATCGAGGCTGCCGCGGAGGCGGAGTTTGAGGTCGCTGAGGGTTTTGCGATCGTTTTTGTCGACCGCGATCTGGATGGCGGTCGAGTAGTTGACGATGTTGAAGGCTTTTATCAGGGGCGCCATGTGTTCGAGCTGGTCGTTACTCAGACCGTAACCGTCGAGGAAGATCTGTTTCTCGTCGATCGACAGGTCGTGAAGGGCGATCGAGAGTTCCCACTGAGGTGCGACGGTGGAGACACACTCCTCCCAGTCGATAATCGCGGCCAGGTCGCCGCCCTCGTCGACAATTACGTTCTTCAGACGCATGTCGGTGTGATTCAGCGACGGTTTGATGCCGTCGGGGTTTGTGCCTTGAATTATCTGTGAGAGCTGGTCCAGCTCGGCGTCGGGAAGAATGTCGTTACTGCAAAACAGTTCGAGACGTTTCTCGAGCTGGAATTCTTTCGCAAGGTAATCGCCCCAACTATCGATCCGGGTTTCATCTGTGGTCCAGTCGAAGTTCGAACCGAAGCCATTGGTCTGAATTGAATTGATCATGGCTGCGTTTCGGCCCATCGCGTGAATGATGCGATCGCGTTTGGGATGATGCGAGGCCTCCGTCCCGGTGACGCGCCGAGTGATCATGTACGGCTCGGCCGCAATGTCGTTGCCAACGGCGATGACTTCCGGACTCGGCACGCCCACCTCTCTAACCTTGTGCGACGTCCAGAGCTCTTTCCTGAAAGCGTTGATCTTCTCGGCTTCAGGACTGATGCGAACGACGAACTGCCCGTCAACGTGATTGACGGCAAAAACGTAATTGGTCCGTCCCGAGGATTTGTAAACAATCCTGCTCGCGGGCGATCCGAAGTGGTGCTGCACAATTTTCTTCGCCAGGCTTCGATAATGCCGAATCATTCCTGGCCGATCGTTTTTCTCATCCATGTGTTCTACCGGCTGCGAGTTCCGCAGCCCTGAACAGCACTGCGCCAAGCTCCATCGAATCCCTCAATTTTATAGTCTCAACCAGGCCGCGAAACGCGAGTTCCTGATTCCCAACCAAACAAGCCAAGCCCACGCCAGAAAGAAAACTGTCGAGCTCGGTATCACCCGCACCGAGACTGTCTCGCAGATCGCTTTGCAAAAACTTCGCCATCGCCTGCGCGCCAAAAAGTTTGTCGACGCCTTTGTGCGTGATGAAGTTGCTGCGCTTCGTGTGCTGATAGGCCATCAACTGATCTTCCGGCGCGTCAATCAACAGAAAGATCATGCAGATCTCTTCAGTCAACATCTGGTCCTGTAGCTTCGGAAACTCAACCGCCGTCACAGCCGAGGCACTCGCGTATTTCTCTTTCACCGCCTGAACGTTCTCAGCCACCGGCGTCCAGATCACTTCGCCGATACGCCAATCGCGCGGGTAATAGAAGACGAGGATGTTCTTGATACCGCCGTCGAGCATTCCTTTGACACCCTTGAGCGCTTCGACGATCTCCTCGTTCGTTAACGGAAAAGCCAGCGCTTCTTCAAAGACCAACTCCCCGTCCTCATTCTTCTTCACAAACCCCATGAGACTGCCGTTCAGAGTCACAGTAGGAATCGGCGCGTTCGACAACCGGTACCAATCCTGACCAAACGTTCGGATCACGGAAAGAGGGAAGCGCAGCGAGTTCAGAATCAGCGGCCGCCCGCGCTCGTAATGGCGCATCAATCCGAGTTCGACCTCTTTCGGAATCGCAATCTTCCCCTGAAATTCATGAACCGCCGTGCCATCGAGGTCGGTAATCACCACGCCTGACGTAACAAATGACGATTGCTCGATGAAGTGCTGTAGCTTTGCGTCAATCTCTGCATTTAAGACCATGCAGGGACTATAGGGGCCGGAGTTTACAAACTGTTCACAAACCAGGTTGGAAAATGAGGTAGACTCCTGCCATTGAAACTCGCGGCGATAGACATCGGCTCCAACTCCATCAAATTGGCGGTCGCTGACGCGGCTGACAGCAGTTCGTTCGCAGTTGTCACGCGGCAAAAAGAGGTGATCCGGCTGGGACATGAGACGCTCCGAAAGGGCCGTCTTTCCCGTTCGGCAATCGACCGCGCGATAAGTTGTCTGCAACGATTCAAGACCATCGCCGAGGCCCATCAACCCAAACAGATCATCGCGGTCGCCACTGCTTCAGTGCGCGAAGCAAACAACGCCTCGCAGTTCATCAAAGAAGTCGAACAACAAACCGGTCTGCGTGTGGAGATACTTTCCGGAATCGAAGAAGCGCGGCTCATCGGTCTCGCCGCGTCGCATGGTTGTACGCTGAACGGCGCCACCAACATCAACGTCGACGTCGGCGGCGGCTCCACCGAGATCTCGCTCTTTCGCAACGGCACACCGCTTTCGCTGTTCTCGATGAAGCTCGGAGCAGTTGGTCTAACAGAGCGCTACCTCAGTTCGGACCCACCAAAACCAAAACAGCTTTCCAGTCTCAAAGCCGAGGTCCACGCTGCGTTCGAACGTCCGCACCGCGAGTTGCGGCAAGCGCAATGGCAGCAAGCGTCGGGCACTTCAGGCACGATACTCTCGATCGGCGCCGCGCTTCGGCAGATTGCTTCGCCGAACGGCAAGAACCAGTCAGTGCAGCCGACCGAAACCGACATTCCTCTCAGCCAGCTCACCGCCTTGAATGCAAAACTCGCAACGATGAATCTTGCCGAACGGCGCGCGCTCGCGGGACTGACTGCGCAGCGATCCGAAATCATCGTCGCCGGCGGTCAAATCCTTGAAGCAGCGATGCGCGCGTTGGGCATCAACGTGATCCGGACGTGTGAGTGGGCCTTGAGAGAAGGCGTGATCATCGACAGCCTGCGCGAACTCGAAGACGAATCGCGTCCGCCGGTCCCGAATTTTGCAGATCAAAAACTGCGCGGCGTACACGCGGTGGGACGCCGTTTCGGTTACGAAGAAACACACGCGCGGCAGGTGGCCAAACTCGCGGAACAGATCTTCGACAGTCTTGCGCCAACAGAGAACCTGTCGCGGCATCACCGTACGCTGATGCTCGCCGGCGCGCTGTTGCACGACATCGGTTATCACATCGCACACGAGTCGCACCAAAAGCACGCGCTCTATTTGATCACCAATTCCGAGCTCACGGGCTTTTCCGAAGCCGAGCGCGCGGTGATCGCGAACATTGCTCGCTATCATCGCGGCTCGCTGCCTAAAAAGCGCCATCCCGAATACGCGGCGCTGAATCTCCCGGACCGGGAGATCGTTTGCAAGCTGGGTGGCATTGTAAGATTGGCTGACGCGTTGGACCGCAGTCACGATAATCGCATCTACGATGTCCAGTGCCGCGAGAAGTCGGGCGCGTTGCATTTCGACTTGCACAGCGACGCTGATTGCGCCAACGAATTGCTGGAAGTTGAGAGAAAGCGGGAACTGTTTGAACAGGCATTCAATCGAACTCTGAGTTTTAGTGTGCGGCGGCAGAAAGCCGTTCGTGCCTGATTAAAACTTATGGCCAAAGCGAAGAAAATACGCGAACTTGATTGCAACGCACCGGCTATTCAAGGCATACGGTTGGTGTTCCTGACGCGATTCAACGAGCTGCTCGAGTGGCGCAAAGTGGCGCTCGACTGGTCCGATCCCGAAGGCGTTCACTCGATGCGTGTTGCTTCGCGGCGGTTGCGAAGCACGATGCGTGACTTCCAGCCGTACGTTCCGAAGAAAAGTTTTACGTCCGTCGCCAAACAGTTGAAGAGCCTTGCGGCAGCGCTTGGCGAAGTGCGCGATCAGGACGTCGGCATCGCGGCGCTCGAGGGAATTCAGAAAAAAGCGCCCGCTGCATACGCCGACGCGCTCAAGCGGTTTATCGAGAACCGAAAACAGCTTCGCGAGCAGCAGCGTAAGAAACTGAAGGCGGCCCTTGCGAAGAACGAACTAAAGAAACTGGAGACCGATTTCGTTGCCGCGGTTGAAGAAGCGAGTGCCACGGTTGGACGAAAGAACAAGCGAACACCGTCGCCGTCGTTTATAGATGTTTCCCGAGACATCATCCGTGATCGTCTGAAAGAGTTTGAGAAGCGCAGTGATGGATTATTCAGGCCGCTCGACGTTGAAGCGCTGCACGACCTGCGCATCACGACAAAGCGTCTGCGTTACGCAATCGAACTGGTCGCACCGTGCTTCGATCGTTCGATGACGACGCACGCGAAACGAGCCGCGCACTTACAAACCACTCTCGGCGATCTTCACGATTGCGATAGTTGGATCCTGACGCTCGGCAAGGAGATCGTTCCGGCGAGAAAAGAAAACGCGTCAGAACAATTGGCGGCGTTTGTGTGGTTATTGAATCACTTTTCGAGGCTGCGCACGAAACACTTGCACCACGCGTTCAATCGCTGGTGTGAATGGGAAAAATACGATGCGAGCGGGCACTTGCGAGCGGCGATAACTCAAGGGAAACCGGCAGAGCAGCAAACGGAAGTTCAAACGGTTGCCGAGTCGGAGGAGCAAACCGCGCAGTCACAGGAACAAGGCGCCGAGGTGCCGG
>DASUPR010000278.1:0-3096 GCA_036281015.1 Pyrinomonadaceae bacterium | reverse complement strand
GATGGAGCCATTGCCTTCAACGGATCTGTGGCGGAGTTTAAGAACAGCAAGTTGAAAGTGATCCGAGAGCTCTCGAGTCTCGACCGTCACGAACACATGAAAGATCCGTACTTCGTCGATCCATGGGACAAGAGACGCCATCCTGCGGAAACGATTCTTTAGTTCGCAAAATTACTTGGAGGGCTTATGACAACACTTCGCTCTTATATCGATCAGAATCAACAACCCCGGTTCGTTCCCGGGACGATCATGACGGACGAGACGCAGCATGAAGTCCGCTGTGGTATGTGTGCCAGGGAACTCTACGTGGACGACGAAGGCTATCGTCTGTACATGGAGGCGATGGACTCCGGTCTGGACAACCCGTTTCGCTGCGAGACCTGCAACGAGGAATACGACGATCTCGCTTACGAGGGATAAACCTAGCGGCGTACACCAACTAACGGACGCGGTGTAACCGTCGTCACTCGAATGCGGGCATCGAGAATGGTTGCGCCCGTCTCGTGGACCACGAACGGGTTGCAATCGAGTTCGGCGATCTGCGGAATGTCTTCGACCATCGCGCTCACCCGCAACAATCCGTCTTCAAGCGCGCCAACGTCCGCCGGAACACTACCGCGAAAGCCTTTCAGCAGCGGATAAGTCTTCAACTCTCGAATCATGTCAGAGGCGTCTTCTTTCGAGAGGGGCGTAATCCGTACAGACACGTCTCGCAACAACTCGACCTGCACGCCGCCGGCGCCGCACGCCACCACTGGTCCAAACTGCGGATCGTGAACCACGCCAACCAGCATTTCGACACCCCGCCGAGCCATGCGCTGAACAACAAATCCCGAGACTGCGTGCCCACGTGAGCTCACCATCTCGCTCATCTCACGTGCTGCCGCGCAAGTTGCATCAGCGCCCTTCAGATGTAGTCTGACCGCACCGGCTTCAGTCTTGTGCACCAGGTCCGGAGCGATCGCTTTGAGTGCCACTTCGCCGCCAAACTCTTCCGCCGCTTTCCCGGCGTCTTCAGCGTCCTCAACGATTCTCTGCTCAATCAACGGCAGGCCATAACAGGAACAAAGCGCTGCGACCTCGTCAGGCGTCAACCAACCTTCTCCGCGCATCAGCGCCGCCGCGACGATCGCCGCTGCTTCGTCAGCACGAACGTTTTCAAACCGCGCCGGAGAAGTTTCTCGCCGTTCACGCCATTGCCGGTAACGTGTCGCACGCGCCAACGCGATCGCCGCTGTTTCGGGAAATGAATAAGTCGGTATGCAAACTCCGGAAGTTCTCAGTTCGATTGGCGCGGGTTGAGATGAAAGAAAGACACTCAAAACCGGTTTGTGCTTATCGATGTGCTGCACTCCCTCGACTATCGCTTTCGCGACGTCGTCGGCGCGCGTAACGAGCGGCGGCGTGAAGATCACGATTAGCGAATCGATATTGTCGTCATTCCCGGCGATCTCAATCGCTTTCCGGTAATGCTCCGCGGGCGCTGAGGCGATCATGTCGACCGGATTGCCCACACTTGCTCCCGCCGGCAGGAACGCACGCAATCGCGCCTGGCTGCTCTCGGATAACACGGGAACTTCAAGTCCACGCGCCTCACACGCGTCGGCGCAAAGAATCGCCGGGCCACCGGCGTTGGTGATGATTCCGACTCGCCGCCCCTCCGGTAGCGGTTGATTCGCAAGCAAAGCCGCGACATCAAACAGCTCAGCGAGTGTGTCTGTACGAACAACGCCGGCCTGTCGAAACAGCGCATCTACAGTCAGGTCAGAAGCGGCGATGAGTGCACCGGTATGCGATGAAGTCGCACGCGCGCCCGCGGCCGAGCGTCCACTCTTCACCACCGCGATCGGTTTCTTCCGTCCAACACGACGCGCGATCTCGGAAAACTTCTTCGGATTTCCAAACGACTCGA
Organism: Pyrinomonadaceae bacterium; assembly: GCA_036281015.1. Lineage (GTDB taxonomy): Bacteria > Acidobacteriota > Blastocatellia > Pyrinomonadales > Pyrinomonadaceae > PSRF01. The sequence goes on along the minus strand of DASUPR010000278.1, from coordinate 1,184 downwards.
GATACAAAAGAATGACGTCGGTATCGTCATCCGCTTCCCAGTAGCGCAGGAGATCGTTTCCGGAAATATCAGCCTTGTTACCGACAGAAACAAACGTTGAAATACCAAGACCAAGCGAACCGGCAAACTCCATGATCGCCAAGCCAAGCGCGCCGCTCTGTGATGAAAAACCAACGCGGCCGCGCGGTGGAATGCCGGGAGCAAACGTCGCATCGAGCAACACTTCCGGATTCGTGTTGGCGATGCCCATGCAGTTTGGCCCAATCAACCTCATGCCGGCGTTGCGACAAACGCTCATTAACTCCGCCTGGCGTGCCTTCCCTTCTTTGCCAGTTTCCGAAAATCCGGCCGAGATGACGACCAGCGCTTTCACACCTTTACGCGCGCACGCGGACGCAACTTCAACGACCTTCGCGGCGGGAACAACGATCACCGCCAGGTCAACCGGGCCCGGAACCGCTTCAACAGTCGGGAACGCCGGAACACCCTCAATCGCATCCGCACCGGGATTAACCGGATAAACCGCGCCTTTGAATCCGTAGCTCAACAAGTTATGAAGAATCTCGCCGCCGATCGTGCCGCGCTGCCGCGAAGCGCCGATCACCGCGACCGCGCGCGGTTCGAAAAACAGTTTCAGAGCGTTGACGGACGCGATCGAATCGCGGCGTTCGAACTGTTTGCGAGCCTCGTCAGTAAATGAGGTCGGAAAAACTACCGAAAGCTGTCCGGCATACGCGCTTACTTCAATCGGAAATCCCGACGCCCGAAACACGTGCAACATCGCGTGGTTTGCGGCGATAACTTCCGCCTCAAACACCTTGATTCCGTTTACCGCAGCGACTTCCGCAAGCTGGCCCAACAGAATCGTGCCGAGTCCACGTCCCTGAAAATCATTCGCGATCGTAAACGCGACTTCCGCGCGTTCGTCGTCAATCGCCACGTAGAACGCGTGCCCCACAACCCGCTCGCCGTCACCACTGGAAGCCACCAGTCCAAAAGCGTGGTCCAGACTCGCTTCACGATGAGCTTCAGCAGCGAGCGCCGCCCTGTTCTGCTGGCAGTAAAATCGCAGCCAGCGCGATTCTTCCGAAAGCGAGTTCAACAACTCGCAGAGTCCGGCCTCGTCCTCAGGACGCATCACGCGAATGTGAACCGTCGAACCGTCGCGCAAGACGACGTCGCCC
>DASUPR010000277.1:0-4739 GCA_036281015.1 Pyrinomonadaceae bacterium | reverse complement strand
TTGACGGGATTTTGTTTGTGCGGCTTCCAGGGACCGAGCGGCGTGGAGCTGTAGTAGAGGTGAAGTTCGTCAGACGAATCAGTGTCGGCAATGGCGACAAACATCCACCAGAGACCGTCGACTTCGAACAACGTCGCGTCGCGTCCCGGAACGCCGTCGAGGAGCACGGTTTCGAGTTTCCACTCTCCCGGAAACGACTCGCACCGGTAGATCTCGACAGTTTTGTTGCCCGCGGTTTCGGGAATCATGTAGTGACTGCCCTGCCACTCCAACATGAACGGGTACGAGAGGTGATAGTCGCGCTTCAGAACCGGGATGGGATCGGTCGCGCCGGACTTCGTCAGCTCCATCACCGAGATGTGAGCTTTATCGTCTTTGTAAAGATACTCCTCGAAGAAAACGAAATACTTCCCTTCAAACTTCACCGGAAACGGATCGGCCCAAAACTTATCTTTCGGCGGCGTCAGATGTGTGAAGCGGTAGAAACTGTTGTTGGGATCGGTCGGGCTCGTGCGGAACCGATATGCGAGCGTCCACTGGTCGAAATAGAATGCGTAGCGCAGTTTGTTCTTCGCGTAAGTGCACGAAAGCCGTGCGAGCTTTGGCAGTAGCTCGGCGTTCGTCGGCATCTTGTGCAGCCGGTTGTAGTACGGACGAAAAGCGTTCTGCTCGCGCGTGGCGCTTCCGTGTTCGTACAACTCGCGCAGTTTCCTCATCACAAAACTCGACGAGCGCCAGTAAAGATTGTTCTTGCTGATGCGCACCGAGAAGCGATCGCTCGTTCGCAACCACGTGCGATCGAGCACTTCACCGTTGTCAAGATCTTCCGACAACACTTGCAACACCGAGCCTGAGATCGGCGACGCGTCCATCACCTCCCAAAACCCGGCGGGTCCGCCGCGATTCACGAGATTGTCGCCGTGATGGTAGGACCAGACGCCGTGTTTCGCGATGCGCAGTGCTTCACCGCGCAAGATGCGAAAGCCAAACGAAAGCGCGACGTCGAGATCGTAGCCGCGGATCTTTTCAATCGCGTCTTCCGGGAACCAGTCGGAAAACTTCTTCATCAACGGCGTGACGCCAACCACCGGGCAATCCGCCAGCGACTCCTGCACGTCGACGTCTTCGAACGCGTCCGTATCATTCACCGGCCGGCGCGAATCGAGCTTCTCGTACAGCGCGTAGAGCAGGTAGTTTCTGTTTCGCCAGTAGGCTTGCAGTCTGCCGCGCGGTTGATCGGGCGGGGTTGCCTCGTTCTTCACGACGACGCAGATCTCGGCGATCGAAGACTCTTTGATACTGGCGATGATCTGGGAAACCCAGCGGGGTTGAGTGAGTGAATCAACCAGCAGACCGACGCGAAGGGGGCGTTTTTCGTTGACTGAAGCGGTCATTCAGTGATCGTCATTCAGCAGGCTTCGCGCTGAAATTCAACTTGCTCCAGTCGACGCCGACCGGTTGGCCATCCGAAGCACCTTTCGCATAAGGGCTCGAAGGAGAGAGACGGTAGTCGCCTTTTTCGAAGTTCACAAAGCCGACTTTCTCAGGCGACGGGTAGTAGTTGTCTTTTGGATAAATCGATTTGTCGGCGCCTGCGAGCACGTTGTTTCTGAAATCCGCGCCGGGAGTGAACTTCCTGATCGCCGCGATGCCTTCTCCCACCGTATCGCCAAACACACCATAACCCTTCGGCCCGCGAATCGTCAGATTATCGCGATAGACGAAGTCGGCGGCGGGCGTGCCGTAGAGGATCATGATGTTGTAAGTCTGGAAGTGAGTGTTGTGAATGAACGACACTTTGTTGTAGCCGTTCATGGTCAGGAATGGACCTCGGATGTCGACGAACAGGTTGTTTGCGATCATCAACCCGCTGGATTGTGCCGATGGCTTTTCGTTATCCCTGCCGAGCAGGTTGATTGCGCCTTCTGCGCCTCTCACGATGTTGTTTGTGAACGTCACGTTCTCGATGATCGAGTACGGCGCGGTGCCGTCCTGATTGCGCACCGTGAACAGGATCGGAATGCCGGTCTGCCCGTCGGTCCAGCAGTTCTCAAAGATGTTGCCGTCGATCGTTACGTTCTTTGCGTTCTTCAACTCGAGCGAGTTCTTGACGGTCCAATGTTTTCCCGCGTAGGTCGGATGACCAACCTTCCACGACAACGGTTTGAAAACGTAGTTGCCGCGGATCTCGATGTCGGACGGGATCATCTCCGGGCTCGCGGGATCGGCGCCGCCGAAGAGGACGTTCTCGCCGGCGCCTTCGAGATAGTTGTTGATGATGCGAAACGGTCCGGGACCGTTCCAGCCGGCGATGGCTTGCGTGTCGTAACCGATACCGTGAATGTCGGAGATGTAGGAATTGCTGATCGTAGTGTGCGCGCTGTTCAGGCTGATGCCGCGCTGGACGTCCTGTGTGTTGAAGCCGTGAATGTACGAGCGATCGATTACCAGGTGGTGCGGCGCTACATCCGGCGTCTTTTGTTCACGACGCCCTTCGCCCAAGCGAACGAGGTCGTAAATCTTTACATTCGCGTTGGTGGTGGAGAATTCAATGCCGACAAAACGATAGTGGTGCGCGCCGGCGGCAGTCTTCAACGCCGGTTCCACATTGTCTGTTTGCAACTTCGCGAATAGCGCCGACTGCGCGGGACTGACGCGAACGTTTTCCGGCAACTCACTCGCCTTTGAACTCTGAATGACGATCTCGCCCGTGCCGTTTTTCTTGGGCAGCTCAAAGCTGCCGGTGTAAGCAACTCCCGCCTGAAGCACGATCACGTCGCCATACTGCGCTGCGTTGAGCGCCGCCTGAAAACTGTCGCGTGGTCCAACCGTGATCGTGCGGCGTCCGGCTTCCCACGTTTCCGTATACGTCCCGCGGACCTGCCTCAACGCGAAAAGCACGCCGATCCCGACAACGGCCAGCACCGCACCTACCAACAAGAGTTTCAAAACAGACTTACTCATTGCCAACACTTTCACGCGTCGCCGAGCCGGTTGCTCTTCACGAACACGAATTGATTGCAACCCAAACCAACGCGGCCACACTTCAACTTCGTCAATAGAAAACCGCGCTCGCGGCAAAAGTCGAACACCTCATCCGGCGTCGAAACCTCGTAAGGGTATCCACCGACCCAATCGATAATGTCGCGCCACTTCGTCATGCCACGGTTGTCCCGATACCGCGTCCACGAATCAGTATAGAGCTTCGGATTCAGCGTCAACGCGGACTTTGCTAACAGCTTCAGTTCATTCGGAAGCCATACCAACGCCGCGAACGGCGATCGCAAAATCCCCGGCAGGCCGTTGTAGGTCTTCTTGATCCAAACCCAGCGCGCGCTCTGGCTGCCCGTGTCGTTGTAAAGCGCGATGAAGAGTTTTCCCTCGGGCGCAACACGCTGTTGCGCATGCTCCATCCCGGTCCAAAGATCGCCCGTGTGATGCAACACACCCCACGAATAAACGATGTCGTATTGCCCGAGCGACTTCATAAACTCAGGGTCGAGCACCGAACCTTCTTGAATCTTCCACGACTCGTCGTCGCGAAAGTGGTTCTTCCTGAGCTCGGCCGTGCAATAGACCGACTTGGGATCGAAGTCGAACGAGTGAACACGAGCGCCAAGCCGGCGCGCCGCCAAGCTAAACAAACCGCTGCCCGAGCCGATGTCGAGAAACGTCTTCCCGCTCAGCGAGTCGACTTCCAGCATCTCGCGTAGCGAATTCTCCGCCTGCTGGATGCGTTCCTCGTTGATGTCGGGCAGAAACTGCGACCAGTTCTGGCCAAACTCGAATCGCTCTCCCCGAGCTATTTCTGCGGCGTTCGCGTCCATCGTTGATTTCTCACCTGTATTTAAGCACGTAGTAGATCATCTTCACATACTCAGTCGGCACCAATCTCCAGCCGCGGGCCGTCAGCCACCACGTTGCGGGCGGCGGCGATTCGTTTCCCGTAGGCACCGGCGTCAACCCGACTTGAATGCCCGTGTCGCGAAACACACGCGAAAACGTCCAAAGCGCCCGGCGCGAATGATAAGCCGAAGTGACGACCAGAATGGAACGAAAACCGTGATCGGCCGCGTATCGCTTCAACAGCTCCGCCTCTTCGTGCGTGCTGTTGACCTGGTTCATCAAAACGTCAACACTCTGGTCCGGCGCGCCTGCGTTGTGAATTTCCTCCAGCGAACGTTCATAGAAGTACAAGTTTCGCTGCTCGGCGCTGGACCATGGACCACGGTGGTTGTCGTTGGTCAGCAGGATGATTGGAGCGCGTCCTTCGCGCAGCAGCCGCGCGGCCTCGCGAGCGCGTTCCTTGTAATTCGCCGAACCACCCAGCACGACGATCGCGTCCGCTTTTGCGAGCGGCGCTTCAATTATCAAAAGCCTCGCCGCGAGCCACGCCGCAAACGGCCAAATCAAGATGCCAACTAGCAGTATCTTGATAAGGGTGCGGCGGCGCCGGGTCACTGCGAGAATCCCACCGACGCTGTCGGTGGTCTGGTTGATACTCTACCTACCAACATCCACCTCAACGAATAATCCCACCGACGCTGTCGGTGGGATTCAGTTCACCAGCAAATTCCCTGGTAGCCGTCGCCCGAGGGGCGGTCGAACAAACGCACGAGATCGATCACGGTCTGGTCCGGGCGCAGGCGCGATTCGATCTGGCGAAACTCTTCAGACTTGTTTCCGATCACGATCGTGTCAGACGCGCTCAGCACTTCATCGATCGAACCGCGCATCAA